>NZ_JBEZEB010000026.1:0-108668 GCF_040648615.1 Catellatospora sp. NPDC049111
GGCGTCCCTGGGACGCCGGCCACTCGCTCTTCCTCTATCCGTACCCCACGTTGCCGGCACCGGCGATGTCACTCCACCGCAAGGGATCTTCGCGATCCCTTGCGTCAGGGTCCACGCTCCAGGGGAACGCTCACCTGACCGGCCGATCGGACCGAGCAGTGGCGGCCCTGCTCGAAGCTCGACGCTCGAAGGCGGACCCCCACCGTTCGCCGTGCCCATCAGTAGTGGATCAGGACTCGGATCAGCCAGACGTCGTCGCCGAGACCGCGGAGGTAGTCGTCGGCGAAGGTGTAGTACCTGTCCACGCGGCGCCAATCGTCCAGGTCACCGAACGATTCGTCGTCGACCCACTCACCCTCGGCGGTCAGCAGCGCCCCGGTAGGGATCACGCGGGCAGCACGGATGCGCACGAAGTCCTCGCGGGGGGTCGCGTACCGCATGATCGGGTCGTTCTCCTCCTGCCAGATCGTGCCGTCGGGCAGGTTGAGCCGTGCCCTGAACGCCCGCATGACGGGTTGGTCAGCGTGCGCGTGCCGGGCTCGCGCGATGGTCTGCGGTCCCGGGTCCGCCCAGAACGGGATGAGGAAGTCCGACAACGGCAGTGCGGGGGGATGTGCGGCGGCAAGCTCGGCCCAGGCGTCCCACTCCCGCGCGGCGGCATCGGCTGCGGCTGCCCGCCCGGTGTCGAGGTCCAGCAGGACTTTGGGGCCACCTTCGCAGCGCGACGGGTCGTCGGTGTCGATACGGACGAGTCGCCGGTCGTTCTCGTTACCGGCAGCGACGAGGAAGAGGCTGTCGCTCATCGTCCAGCTGTCCCATCGGCCGCTTTCGGGATCCTCGGCGAGGTCGAACGGAGCGAGTGCGTCAGCTATCGCCGCCGTGACTTCGCGGCTCTCCAGCAGGTTCAGGCACGCGGTCACCGTGGCCTTCGACATCGCTGCTCCACCTCTCACTACGCCGCCCGGCAGCAGGTCGGCACCATACCAGCGCAGGCCGAGGGCACCGCCGCGCTTCAAGCGGTGGAGTCACGAGCGTCTACGCCGTCAGGCCGCGACCGGTGCGGCCGCCGCATAACTCAGGTGCCAGTCAGAGGTCTTCGACGTGCCCGCCTGAATCTGCCCGGCGCGACGATGATCGTCGACGGCTGTAGTGCAAATGTACGAAGTGTGTAAGTCGACTTCGTACCTTCACCTCACCGTGCAACTCAGTTCCATCCCCCGGGGAGGCAAACCATGTCAGGGAGAGTCGGACGCGCACTGCGCGCCGCAGGCGTGATCATCGCCATCGCGGTGTCCGGCGCGAGCGTCGCCGCGACACCGGCCCACGCAGCGTCACGTGACGGCGTCTGCGACAGCGGCGAGTTCTGCTACTACTACAACAGCGACTTCGCCGGGTCGATCTCCGACCACGGGTCGTCGCTGGCCGACTACGGTGCCACCCAGCCCTCGTGCTACGAGTTCAAGAGCGCCGGCAACGGCCAGGGCCTGTGCGTGAAGAACAACGCTGCGTCGGCGTGGAACCGCACCGGCAGCACCGTCCGCGTGTACTACAACAGCGACTTCGGCGGCACGTCGCAGGACATCGCGTCCGGGGCGAAGGTCAACCTGAACGCCTCGCTGAAGAACAACAACGCCTCGCACCAGCCCGCCCCCACCGGCGGCGGCGACAGCTACCCGGCCAAGGACGACTACCCCTACCGCGGAGCGACGACCGGTGTCGACCCGTGGAACTTCTACAAGGGCCAGTGCACCAGCTTCGCGGCGTGGGCGGTACGCAGCCGCCTGGGCATCGCGTTCCACAACTACTACGACGGCGTCCACTGGGGCAACGCCAACAACTGGGCCAACGCCGCCCGCAGCGCCGGCATCCCGGTGTACGGCAGCCCGAAGGCCGGTGACGTCGCGGTCCGCCTCGGCGGCACCTGGGGCCACGTCGCGTTCGTGACCAGGGTGAACTCCAACGGCACGTTCGAGGTCGACGAGTACAACTACAACGGCGGATCGGCCTACAGCCACCGCACCGTGTCGGTGGGCACCGCCAACAGCCAGTTCTCGCAGTTCGTCCGCTTCAAGTGAGCCACACCCGGACCGAGGGGGCCGACCGCGCAGGCCCGCCCCCTCACCACTGAAGCCTTGTCCAGGATCCGCCGGCGTAGACCGGCGGATCCTGGCTGCCCTTGACGCTGTGCCATTCCGCATGCCAGCGCTCGGGTGGTCCGGCCAGCAGGGCCCGCACCTGCGCGGCGCTCTCGTCGGGCCGCTCCGGCTCCCACGGCACGCTCACGAAGATCTGGTATGTGTCCAGCTCTTCGAGCCACACCACGAGCTCACCGGCGTCAGCGGCACGAACCTTGACGGCCCCGACTCCCGGCGGCAGTGCGAGGTCGGTCAGGATGAGGCGCCCGGCCCGGCGTTCCGCGGTCTCCCAGCTGTGGTCGGCCCCGATGCGGGCCACCTCGGCGTCATAGGCGGCAGCGTCGAACACCGCCGTTCGCCGATCGATCTGCCAACTCACCCGGGTCCGGCCCCACTCCCAGCGCACGGTATCGCCTTCGCGGCGGATGCGCGTCTCGATGGCGACGCAGTCCGGGCCGCAGCCGGGACAGCAGGCGATCGTCGCGGTCGTGGGCTCGTCGGTCGCCACGAAGCGGTTCACCGGCACGAGGACGTGCCACGGGTCGGGGCCGTCGTTGTCATCGGCGCGGCTGACGTCCTCGCCGTCGATCCGCACGATCACGCGCAGGCCCTCGACGGCCAACGACAGCAGCGAGGTCACCGCGCGAATCTAGCACCGCGCGGCCAACGGACCGGATCGGCGGCGCGACCCACCGCGCACGAAGCATTGACGCATCGTTATCGATGATGGAGTGTCGTGGCATCCCCGAGGAGGAGTGTCCATGACAGACAGTGCACCGGCCGAGGTCCGCCACCGGTATGTGATCGTCGGCGCGGGTCCGGCCGGGCTCCAGTTGAGCTACTACCTGCAGCAGGCCGGAGCCGACTACCTCACCCTGGAGCGGGCACCGGAGCCTGCCGAGTTCTTCCGCCACTTCCCCCGCCACCGCAAACTCATCTCCCTCAACAAGGTCCACTCGGTCAGCACCGACCCGGAGATCCGGCTGCGCTGGGACTGGAACTCGCTGCTGCAGGACCCGGCCGAGCTGCCGTTCGCCGACTACAGCCGCGAGTACTTCCCGCACGCCGACGACATGGTCCGCTACCTGGGCGACTTCGGCCGCCACCACAAGCTCAACGTGCGCTACGACACCGACGTGCGGCGGGTGGACCAGGCCGGGGACGGGTTCGCGGTGCACACCGCCGACGGGGTGGTCCACGCCGACTGCCTCGTCGTCGCGACAGGCTGGGGCCGGCCGAACATCCCCGACGTCAAGGGCATCGAGCACGCCGTCGGCTACGAGGCGATGAGCACCGACCCAGCCGACTACGCCGACCAGCGGGTGCTGATCCTCGGCAAGGGCAACTCCGCGTTCGAGACCGCGTCGGCGCTACTCGGCCATGCCGCGATGATCCATCTGGCGAGCCCGCGGCCGCTGCGGCTGGCATGGAACACCAAACACCCCGGTGACGTACGCGGCCACCACGGGGCGGTGCTGGACAGCTACCAGTTCAAGACGCTGCACTCGGTGCTCGACTGCGTCATCGACGAGATCCGCCCGGTCGGCGACCGGTTCGAGGTCAGCCTGACCTACACCCACGCCGACGGGGAGACCGCGGTCATGGAGTACGAGTCGGTGCTGCGCTGCACCGGGTTCGCCATGGACACGTCGCTGTTCGGCGACGGCTGCCGGCCGCGGATGACCCCGAACGGCCGGATGCCCGCCACCCGCCCGGACTGGCAGTCGCTCGACGTCGACGGGCTGTACTTCGCCGGGACGCTGGCCCAGGACCGGGACTTCAAGAAGGCGTCCTCGGCGTTCATCGACGGCTTCCGGTACAACCTGCGCACCCTGACCCAGCTGCTGCGGGAACGCTACGAGCAGGTGCCGCTGCCCTACGACGAGGTCGACGCCGACGCCGGCTCGCTGACGGCGGCGGTGCTGGACCGGGTCAACTGGAGCTCGGCGCTGTGGACGCAGTTCGAGTTCCTCACCGACGCCCTCGTCGTCGACGAGGCGTCCGGGCGGGTGCGGCACTACCACGACCTGCCCGAGGACTACGCGGTCGCCCGGTTCGGCGACCAGCCGCACCTGTACACGTTCGGGCTGCGCTGGGGCCGCGACGAGTACGCCGACGTGTTCGCCATCGAGCGGCACCCGCAGCCCGACCGGGCCGCCGAGAGCGCCTTCATCCACCCGGTGGTCCGCCGGTATCGCCATGGCGAGCTGGTGCAGGAGCTGCATCTGCTGGAGGATCTGCTGGCCGAGTGGCGGCGCGAGGACCGGCACGTGCGGCCCCTGCACGAGTTCTTCGCCCAGGACCTGGCCGGGTCAGCGGTGGACGAGCACCTCCGGTAGCGGCTTGCGGGACAGGGCGGGCACGGTGACCCCGTCGGCGGGCCGGCCGACGGGCATCACCACGCACGCCCGCTCCTCGGCCGGGCGGCCGCAGATCTCGTTGAGGAAACGCATCGGGCTCGGCGTGTGGGTGAGCGTGGCCAGCCCGGCCAGGTGCAGCGCGGTGATGAGCACGCCGACGGCGATGCCGACGGACTCCTTGACGTAGTACGGCTTGGGGGTGTTCGGGCCCTGGTGGACCTCGAACACGACGATGACGACGGGGGCCGTCTCCAGGAACGGTTTGTGCCAGTCGGTGCCCATCGCCGAGACCGCCTCGAGCCACTGGGGCGACGCGCGGCGGGTGTAGAACTCGCGCTCCTCGGCCTCGGCCGCCAGCCGCAGGGCCCGCTTGCGCGCCGGGTCGGTGAGGACCACGAAGCGCCACGGTTGCACGTTCGCGCCGCTGGGCGCGGTCGCCGCGGCGCGGATGGCGTTCTCGACGACGTCCAGCGGAAAGGCTTCGGGCGAGAACTCGCGCACCGACCGGCGGGCGGCCATCCGGTCGGCGAACTCGCGGACGGTGTGGCTCATCTGCTCGGGGTCGAGGCGGTCCAGCTGAAACGGGACGGTGGCGACGGCGTTCACGGGGCCTCCAAAGGGGTGGCTTCGCCGTCCAGCATCACCCACCAGTGGCCCGTCGCGCTTACGCCGGATTGCCCTGTTAGCGCTGACCCGCCGTCTGCTCGGCGACGTAGTCGACGACCGCTGCCGGGCCGCCTCGCTGGGCCGCCGCGCGCTGCCGCCGGGACCCGGACCCGCCGTCCAGCAGCCGATCCAGTCCTGCGACCACGTGCTCGTGCTCGCCGTTGGCGAGCAGCTGCGGCTCGACCAGTGCGACCAGGTCACGGGCCAGCTCACCGGCCGGGCGCAGCCGCGCGGTGGCAAGGTCCAGGCCGTCGCCGTCGAGGCCGTCGCGGGCGGCCCGCCAGTACGCGGCGCGCAGCAGCTGCTCGGGCACGTCGGGCGCGGGTTCACCGCGCCCGGCGACCGCCGACAGGTGCGTCACCAGGGCCCGGACGAGCACGGCGTACAGCACGGCCTCGTCGGCGGTCAGGGCCGCGTCGGCGACCCGGATCTCCAGGGTCGGATGGGTCGCCGAGGGACGCACGTCCCAGAAGACGGTGCCCCGGTCGACGAGCGCACCGGCCTGCTGCAGCGTGTCGACGACCTGGTCGTAGTGGGCGGCGGAGTCGAAGCGCGGTGGCGGGCCCGCCACCGGCCAGCGAGGCCAGGTCATGGTGCGCCAGCTGGCGTACCCGGTGTCGCGGCTGTCCCAGTACGGCGAGTTCGCGGTCAGGGTCAGCAGCACGGGCAGATGCGGGCGCAGGTGGTTGGACACGGCGACGGCCAGGTCGCGGTCGGGCATCTCCACGTGCACATGCAGGGCGCAGATGGCCAGCTCGTCGTGCAGGCCGCGGAACGTCTCGATGCCGCGGGTCTGCCGGGGCCCGACGGTCATCGGCGGCGGGACGGGCCCGGCGACGGGCGCGGAGCCCGCCGACAGCAGCCGCAGCCCGGCGGCGTCGGCGGCCGCCGCGACCACCCGGCGGGCGTGCCCGACCTGCGCGGCCAGCTCCGCCATGCCCACGCACGGGTCGGTCCGGGTCTCCAGCTGCAGCGTCGTGATCTCACCCGAGACGCGGGCGCCGAGCGTCGCGAACGCCTTCTCCACGACCTCGGCCGCGCGGGGCGCCGGAACGCCGGTGGCCGCGTCTACGACGAGGAACTCCTCCTCGACACCGAACCGCAGCGGGGTCCGGCTCGGCTGCTGGGTCACGGTCGTCGCCTCCGGCATGGTCGGGGGCCGCGCGACACGGCCACCCGGAGCGTACCGGCCCGCAGCCCACCTGCGGCCCGGCACGCCGACGACACGCCGATGTGGACGATCAGCCGGTCGCGGCTCCCGCCGCCGCCCGCCGGGCCCGGCCGCGCGGCTGCTCCAGCACCGCGGCGATCAACCCCGCCAGCAGCGCCGCCCGCGCCGGCATCTGCGCCACGTCGACCCACTCGCTGCGCGCGTGCGAACCCCCGCCGACCCCGCCGAGCCCGTCGAGGGTCGCCACCCCCAGCGAGCCGGTGAAGTTCGCGTCAGACGCGCCCGGCGCGTGCGCGCCGCGCACCTCGGCCAGGCCGAGCCGGCGGGCCGCGCCCCGGGCCAGGTCCAGCAGCGGCAGCGCCACGTGTTCAGGCAGCGGGTAGCGGTTGACGCCACCGCCGACCGACAGCGCCGCGCCGGGCACCAGCGGCGTCATCGCCCGCACCAGCCGGTCGACCCGCTCCAGCTCGTCACGGGTCCAGGCGCGCACGTCCACGCAGAACACCGCCGACTCCGGCACCTGGTTGGTCATCGTCCCCGCGCTGAGCAGAGTCGGGGTGACGCTGGTGCCGCCCGCCGCGAAGGAACGCACAGCCAGCACCTGGTGGGCCAGCTCCACGGCCGCGTTGACGCCCAGGTGCGGCTCCACCCCGGCGTGCGCGGCCCGGCCCTGCACCGTGATCCGGTACATCGAGCCGCCCTTGCGGGCCACCTTCAGCGCCCCGTCCTCGGTGCTCGGCTCGCCGACCAGCACCGCCCGCGAGCGGCGGGCCTGCTGCTCGATCAGCGGCCGGGACGTCACCGAGCCGGTCTCCTCGTCGCAGGTCAGCAGCAGGCCGACGCGGGAGGTGTCGGGCAGCAGCGTCAGGGCGGTGAGCATCTGGACGATGCCGGACTTCATGTCGCACACCCCCGGCCCGGTGGCGACGGACCCGCGTACCGTGAACGGCCACTGTTCGACGGTGCCGGCCGGCCATACCGTGTCGTAGTGGCCCAGCAGCAGCACCCGCTGGTCCTCGGCGGCCCACAGCAGGTGCGGCAGGCCGTCGTGGACCACCCGGCGCGGCGGGCGGCCCAGCGCCGCCGTGCCCCACGCCGACAGCAGGTCGGCGCAGGCGTTCAGCTGCGGCAGCGCCCCGGGCGGCGACTCGGTGTGCACCAGTTCGCGCAGTTGCGCCGTCATCGTCGCGGCCTGCAGCTGCATCTGACCGCCCATATGCTCCACGTCGGACATGTCGTCAGCGTGGCAGCGCCGTCGCGCCGCTGCCAGCAGCGAAATTGCGCAACCGGCCGGGCCGGGTGTCGCGGCAGGCCGACTGCTCCACACCGGACCGACCGCCCGCAGGAGCGCACATTCGAAGAAGCGAACCATCGCATCGAGCCGGGAGAATGCGCAAGGAGTGTGCGGCGGCCGCACGCCGGTCAGTGAGGAGTGGCGATGGCGCACATCGACCTCGGTGTGGACGAAAGCCGGTTTCCCGGCATCAACGGGCCGATGCGGTTCCGGCCGGAGACCGCGGGCCCGCTCAACGCGCTGGCCGAGGCGCTGCTGCACGCACCGCACCCGACGCTGAGCGCCGGCGAGCGGGAACTGATCGCCGCCTACGTCTCCGGGCTCAACGAGTGCGTGTTCTGCTGCTCGTCGCACTCGGCGTTCGCGGCCGCGCAGCTCGACGCCGGCATGCCGCTGGTCCAGCAGGTCCGGGCCGACCTCGACGCCGCCGACATCAGCGCGAAGCTGCGCGCGCTGCTGCGGATCGCGGCCGCCGTGCAGCAGGACGGCCGCAAGGTGACCACGGCGCTGGTCGACGCGGCCCGCGCCGAGGGCGCCACCGACCTGGAGGTGCACGACACGGTGCTGATCGCGGCCGCGTTCTGCATGTACAACCGCTACGTCGACGGCCTGGGAACGCTGCCGGCCGCAGATCCCGCCGTCTACGAGCAGTCCGCGCAGCGCATCAAGGAACACGGGTACGGCGCGCCCGCCTGACGCCGCCGGCCGGGCGGTGCACAGGCCACCTGCGGCAGAAGGCTGTTCAACCCGGGCGGCGTCCCCATGCCGAGATCAGCGGCGCGAGGGTGAGGTCGAGCTCGCCGGCGTCTACGGCGGCCAGGTGCGCGTCGATCTCGGCGTCGTCGGCCGACCCCGCCGCGAGCAGCTCGGCGCGCACCATGCGCACGGTCGCGGCCTCCAGACGGTCGCACGCCGTCCCGCCGACCGGGAAGCAACCCGACGCCGCGACGTCGACCAGGCCCGCCGCCCGCAACACCCGCGGCAGCGTACGGCCGAAGCGCAGGTCGGCGCCGCGGCGGGTCATCAGCTCCCGCACGGCGCGCCGCAGCCGGTTGGCGCGCTCCTGCGCCGGGCCGACCTCGTCGAGGCACGCCAGCGGCTGCAGCTCGGTGTCGGCGTCCTCCACCAGCAGCCATCCGCCGGGCCGCAGCGCCGCCACCATCGACGCCAGCGCCCGCGCCCGGTCGGGCAGGTGTACGAGCACGAGCCGCGCGTGCACCAGGTCGAACGTGCCCGGCTGCGGCGGCGGGTCCGCGACGACGTCGTGCCGGCGCACCTCGTACCGGGCGTGCGGGTCCAACCAGGCCGGATCGATGTCCGTGGCGAGCACGTGACCGGTCGGCCCGACTGCCGCAGCCAGCGCCTCGGGGATGCTGGGGCCTCCTGCGCCGACCTCCCAGCAGCGCCAGCCCTCGGCCATCCCGAGCCGGTCGACGTGCCCGCGCGTGACACCGTCGAACAGCTCGGCCAGCCAGGTGAACCGCTCGCCCGCCTGCACTCGGGCGTTGTCGAGCAGGTAGCGGTGATCCGGGGCGGGTGCGGCGACGGGCTGCGAAGAACTCATGTCCCCATCCTCACAGCATCGGCTAACCCGCGATGGGATCGATGGACTTGACAGGACAACGTACGGCGACGAATGTCGCGGGAGAGCGCTCTCTGCACCGTCCGCGGCACGGACCAGCCCCCCGCGCCGCACTGTCCCGTCCACCCCAACAGGGAGAATCCATGTCAACGCTCGTGCGGTCCGTGGCTCGCCACCGCGGACCCGCCAAACTGCTCGCCGTCACAGCGGCACTGATGCTGCTGCTCGCCGCCTACGTCGTGGCCCTCACCGGGTCCGGCGCGCACGCGGCCGACCCGCTGATCACCCCCCATTGCGGCGCGTCGGCGTCGTCGGCCGAGAACGCGGCCACGCCCGCGGCCGCGGCGTTCGACGCCAACACCGGCACCCGCTGGTCCAGCGCGTTCAGCGACCCGCAGTGGATCCAGGTCGACCTGTGCGCCACCCACACCATCAGCCAGGTCGTGCTGAACTGGGAGACCGCGTCGGCGCGGGCGTTCCAGATCCAGCTGGCCGGCTCGGCGTCCGGGCCGTGGACCACGGTCTACAGCACCACCACCGGCCCCGGCGGGGTGCAGACCCTCGCGGTCAGCGGCTCCGGCCGCTACCTCCGCCTGTACGCCACCGCCCGCAACACCGCCTACGGCTACTCGCTGTGGGAGTTCCAGGTGTACGGCACGAGCGGCGGCACCGGCGGCTGCGGCACCGCCAACGCCGCGCTGAACCGGCCCGCGACCGCGTCGTCGGCCGAAAACGCCGCCATGTCCGCCGCCGCGGCGTTCGACGGCAGCACCGGCACCCGCTGGTCGAGCGCGTTCAGCGACCCGCAGTGGATCCAGGTCGACCTCGGCGGCGCACTGCCGATCTGCCAGGTCGTGCTCAACTGGGAGGCGGCCTCGGCCCGCGCCTTCCAGATCCAGGTCGGACCGAGCGCCACCGGCCCGTGGACCGACGTCTACGCCACCACCACCGCAGCCGGCGCCACCCAGACCCTCAACGTCAACGGCGTCGGCCGGTACGTGCGCCTGTACGGCACCGCCCGCAACACCGCCTACGGCTACTCGCTGTGGGAGTTCGCCGTCCGGACCGGCAACGGCCCGACCAGCCCCAGCCCGGTCCCACCGAGCAGCTCGCCGTCGCCGAGCCCGGGCGGTTTCTGGGGTGAGACGGGCAGCATCCCGCCCGCCCAGAACGTCGTCATGCTCAAGATCCTGAACCGCACGAACGGGCGCTACCCGGACAGCCAGGTGTTCTGGAGCTACAACGGCGTCGCCCGGTCGATCGCCGAGCAGCCGTACTTCGACATGCCGGTCAACACCGCCGGGCGCATGTACTTCTACCTCGGCTCCCCCACCGGCCAGTACTGGGACTTCATCGAGTTCACCGTCGGTCCGGCGCAGTTCAACGGCAACACCACCCGGGTCGACGCGTTCGGGCTGAAGCTGGCCATGCGGCTGGTCTCCCACAGCGGCTACGACGTCGCCGTCGGGGAGGACCAGGCCACGTTCGCCGAGGACCGGGCCGTGACGTTCCAGCGGTTCATCAACGCGGTCCCGGCCGAGTTCAAGCACCTCGGACAGGTGCAGGCGCCATACCGGATCCCGACGCCGGGCAGCGACCCCGCGTTCCGGCCCGGCGGCCAGTACGCCAACTACCTCAGCTCGTACGCCGCGTCGGTGGGTGTCACCGCGACCACCGCCGACATCACCGGCTGCGCGGGGGTGCTGGCCAACGACCCGGCCATGTGCTCGGCCCTCAACCGGCACGTGGCGCACCTGCCGCGCGCCCAATGGTCGACGCCGAGCCTGTACTACCAGGCCGCGCCCGCGAACTATTACTCGAAGTTCTGGCACGACAACGCGATCAACAAACTGTCGTACGGCTTCCCGTACGACGACTACGCCGACCAGTCCTCGTTCGTCTCCGCCGGCAACCCGAAGTTCCTGCTGGTAGCCGTCGGCTGGTAGCCCTCCGACCCGGCCCGGTGCCCGTACGGCGACACGTACGGGCACCGGGCTTGTGCAACGCGACGGTCCGGCATGGAGATCGGCCGGACTCGGCGGCGAGCGCGCGGGCGATACCGTCCAGGCGTGGTTCTGCGAATCCTGTTCCGGATCGGGGTCGTATCTACGCTGGCCGCGGCGGCGCTGACGGCCGGCGCCTGGATCGGCACCGCACAGGGCCTCGACCCGGGACCCGGAAGCCTGCGGTTTCCGGTGATGCTGGCCGTGACGGCCGTGCCGATCACGGCCGTGGGCCTGCTGGGCTCCACCGGAGTCGGGCGCACCGTAATGGCCTGCATCGCCTGGTGTCTGCTGTCCTTCGGGCAGCTGACCATCATGATGGCGGCTTCCGACGCGGTGCTCGGAGAGCGCGGACGCACGGTCACCGCGACGGTGACCCAGCTCGTCGGCCACGACCTGTCCGAGGACGGCGGCGACTACCTCTACCGGGTGACCGACGCGCAGGGCAGGCCGCTGGCAGGCCTTCTGCGCACGCCGAACCAGCGCGGCATCGGCAGCGACGTCGCCGTGCTGGTCGACCCGCACGGCTGGGCGCATCCCACCGAGATCGCCGCATACGAGCCGGGCACCGATGCCCTGACGCTCCTGATCCTCGCAGGTGTGTTCGGCGGCCCGGCCATCGTGCTCTACGTGCTGTCCTGCCTGCCCGAAGACCGCCGCCGCGACGACACGGCCCCGGCACCGTGGCACAAGGAGGCGTTCAACCAGGTCGTGCGCAGCACGTGAGACCTTCGGCGACACCCGCGGTGTGGCCGGGAAAGCGTGTTCAGCGTTCGCTCGGTCCGAGCGGAACCGGCCCGATGGCTGGGGTGGCCGACGGCTCCTTCAGCTCGACGAAGACGGCGTGTGTCTCGGTGCTGCCGATGTTCTCCCCGTAATGCTCCTGCGCCCCGATCCACCGGGCGTGCGCGGCCGGCAGTTCGATGTCGGCGTGCCGGTCGCCGCTGGAGACCCGGCGCTGGAAGCCGCTGAGGGTGACCATGACGCTGTCCGGGTGCCGATGCGGATGCGTCCGGTCACCCGGGCGGTCGCGGTACTGCAGCACCCGCACCCGCTCGTTCTCGAACAGAACACGGTAGAGCTCCGGGTCGGTGACGACGGGATCGGGTGACTGACCGTTCATGACGCACCTGATTTCGTCCGGCCGGCGTGACGAGAACCGGCTTCACGGTACTTCGGTACCATGATGGTAATGGCGATACCATATGAAGCGAGCGGGCGAACACAGCAGAAGTCACGAACCCGACAGGCACTCGTCGACGCGGCCCGGGAACTGCTCGCCCAAGGATCGACGCCCCAGGTCGAACACGCGGCCGAGCGCGCCGGGGTGTCCCGGACGACCGCCTACCGCTACTTCGCGAACCAGCGCTCGCTGCTGATCGCGGCCCATCCGCAGATCTCGCCGCAGACCCTGCTCGACGCCGACGCACCCGACGAGCCGCACGCCCGGCTCGACGTGTTCATGGCCGCCTTCACCCGCTACAACCTCGGCTGGGAGCCGCAGCTGCGGACGGCCCTGCGGCTGTCGCTGGACCTGCCAGGCGACCGGCCGGTCCTGCGCCAGGGCCGCGCGATCGGCTGGATCGAGCACGCCCTCGAACCAGTCCGCCGCACCCGTCCCGACGTCGACGTGCACGCGCTCGCGGTCGCGATCCGCTCGGCAACCGGCATCGAATCGCTGATCTGGCTGCTCGATGTCGCCGGACAGACCCCGCAGGACGCCGCCGAGACCGTACGGCGGACCGCTCAGGCACTGCTCACCGCCGCCCTGGCCGACACCGCCCGGTAACCCCGGTGCCCCGGCCGGTCCGCCTTTCCGTCAGATCCGGCCTCCCGCAGCCGCCACGCACCACAGGCATCGACCGTTGTACGTACGTGGCCCCCGGGCGGCCCCTCGCCGCCACCACCGACCGGCCAGGACGCCGCGGCCAACCGACCCGCCGCAGCCGACGCCGCCGAGAAGGAGGCGGACTCCGCGATGTCGACCACTCTCTCCGCCCTGACACTCGCAACGCTGGCCGCGGGAACCGCGCTGATCATCTGCCGGCTAACCGGCTCGCGCCTGCGACGGCGGCTGCTCGCCCGGCTGTGGCACGCGGTGCACGTCGACGCCCTCACCGGCCTGCCCAACCGGGCCGGCGCGCTGGACGAACTGGGCCGCCGCTACGCCGACCACCGGCCGCTGAGCCTCGGCTTCGCCGACCTCGACCAGTTCAAAGCCATCAACGACACCCACGGCCACGAGGTCGGCGACCGGGCGCTGCAGCACATCGCGCTCGTACTGCGCACGCACCTGCCGGACACGTTCGCCGCCCGCATCCACGGCGACGAGTTCGTGTTCGCCTGGCACGCTCTGCTGACCGACGCCCTGGCCCACGCATGGCACGTACGGCACCTGGTCAGCGCACACCCGCTGCGACTGCCCGACGGCGAACTCATCGAGCTGCGCATGTCGATCGGTGTCGCCGAACGCAGCCTCACCGGCGATCTGCGGCTGCTGATGCACCACGCCGACCTGGCCATGCACGACGCGAAGGCCGGCGACAGCGGCTGTGCCCCCTACAACCCGCAACACCATGTCAGCGCGGTGACACCCCGCCCGGCGCAACGTGCACGGGAACGCCGCCACGCCCCCACCCCGTTGGGGAGCCAGGCATCGAACCACACCACACCGAACACGAGATGACCGCCGGCTGCGTGGCCGCCAAGCGGACCTGGAGCCCTGCCGGCCGGCGGGCGCGGACATGCCCGGTCCTCCTCCTGGGAGAACCGGGCGCGGTGTGTCCGGGCGGACCGCTATCCGATGCAGATGCGCTGCATCTGCAGACTCCAGTTGCCGGCGAAGGCGCCGACCTCGCGCGCAACGATGCCGCCGCCCACGGGCAGCGGGGTGAGCGTCGCGATCGACGCGTCGCCGAGCGCGCCGGTGATCACTCCACCGACCGCGGACACCTGCGAGCCGGCGGGGCAGGCGGCCCCGTTCGTGCTCTTGGGTGAATTGGGGTTGGATGCCGAGGTCGCGTTCCAGTAGTCGCTGATGGGCAGCGGGTCGGCACAGACCGCCTGCGTTGTCAGCGTGTAGTTGCCGACGGCCGCGTTGTCGTAGGCGGTGACGGACAGCTGCGTCATCGCGGCGTTGTAGGCGACCTCGTCGATGGACACGTTGCCGAAGGCGTCGGTCAGGAAGTAGCCGCCGCCGACGATGTTGTCGCCCGCGGGGCAGGCCGCGGTCTGGAACTTGTCGTTCATGTTGGAGGCGGACACGGTCTGGACCACGGACCGGTTGACGAGCGCGCCGGCCGGGGCGCAGACGACGGTGACCTCGACAGTCCAGGCCACGGCTGTCGCGATGGCCTCGATGCCCGAAGCGGTGCCGCCCCCAGCGGCGTCGATGTAGGCACGGGTCAGCAGGACGTCACCGCCGCCGTTGTTGACCTGCCCCATGACGCTGACGATGTCGTCACCGGGGGCACAGGCCGCGGAGATGTTCTTCGGTGAGTTGGCGTTGGCCGGGCTCACGGCGTTTACCTGGTACAGGCCGATGAAGGCCTGTGCTGGAGTCGCTATCTGCACCATCGCGGCAGTTGCCGCGATGGTGAGTAGCGCGGCGAGTCGTTTTCTCATATCAGCCAGGGTCAGCACGGACGTCACGGCTGCCTCACGGCACGGTCAGTGTGACTGTCTTCGATCAGCCACAAGGCGATGCCGTACCGCCGACCGCATCGCGACAGATGCGGTTGCGGGCTAGGTGTCGGTGTCGCCCACGGGTGCCTCGTCCTCGGGCCTGACCAGTTCGAACCTGCCATCGCGGACTCGCCAATGCACCTGGTGGCCCTGCGGCTGCGCAAGCGCTCGCCGCACCGCGTCGATCTCGTCCAGACGTAGCGCGGTGTCCTTGTCGAACCACACGATCCCGCCGACGACGTCCGGGCGGAGCCCAAGCTGGGTCAGCATCTCGACCGCTGCGGCGCGAGTGGCGGAGGTCGGGATCACGTACGCCCGGCCGCCGTCATCCTCGCAGCAGCTTCGGGTATCGCAGACAGCCCACAAGCCGGCCAGTAACCCGACGAGCCCCTGGTCCACACACGCCTCTTTGCCGTGAGCCCGCAGATGAATCTGGCGATGCCTGACGGAGACCAGCCCACCGTTGGTTGCCTGACACTGCGGGCACAACGGATACGGTCCCAGGAATACCGCCACCGCTACCTCCGTAGCCTGGAGACTTTGTCGCGTCTGTAGATCACGCGCGAAGCCTAGTTACCTGCGGCAACCGAAACTCGAAGCAATTCCGGTTAGGCTCGCGCCGATCAGCACGGCCCCGAGGGAGTGCCCATGACCAGGACGACCCCGCCCCGCCCGCACGCCGTCCTCGACGCGTTCCCGGAGCTCGCGGCCCACTCGGCCACAGCCACCCGCCTGCACCCGCGCCCCGGCGACCCGACCGTGCACGACAGCTCGGCGGGTGGTCCGCTGCTGTGGCCCGCCGGCGAACCCTGGCCGCACTGCGACGAGGACACCCACTACGCGCACGACCCCAAGCGCCCCGAGCAGGTACGGCGATGGCGGCAGCTGCTCGACACCGCCTGGCGGCGGACCCGCCGCGGCGAGCGGCTGCGGCTCAGCGAGGCGGAGCAGTCGGAGCTGGACGGCCTCGACACGACTGAGCCCGACGAGTCGATCGAGCAGCCGATCGCGATGCTGCCGGTGCTGCAGCTGTACCGGCGCGACGTCCCCGGCTGGCTCGGCCCTGACACCGCTGACCTGCTCCAGGTGCTCTGGTGCCCGCTCGACCATGACGATCTGGAGTACTGCCCGCGCCTGGAACTGCGCTGGCGGCGTGCCGCCGACGTAGGCGCGGTGACGACCACGCCACCGGAACCCGCGGTCCTGTCCGAGCAATACCTGCCCGAACCGTGTGTGCTGCACCCCGAGCAGGTACGCGAGTACCAGTACTCGGGCTTGCTGCCCAAGGAACTGGCAGAGCGGGTCCGGGCCTGGGAGCAGGAGCCGACCGCGCCCCCACGCCGCTACCAGTACGACCTGTCCATCGCCCCGGGCTGGAAGCTGGGCGGATTCGCGTCCTGGCACCTCACCGACCCTTACCCGATGGACTGCACGGTGTGCGACGAGCCGATGCACCTGCTGCTGAGGATCCACGGCACCGAGTGGGACGGCGGCTCCGGCAGTTGGCGACCGGCCGAAGAGGACGAACAGCCAGGAGAGTTCCACTCCCTGGAAGGACCGAACAGCCCCACCGGCATCACCATCGGCCGGGGCTACGGCCTGTGGGTGTTCCACTGCCCGACGTCCTTCGACCACCCGCACCGCACCGCGGTGCAGTGAACTCGGCGGGCATCGGCCTGTCCTGGAAACCTGGTGTGGTCGGCCCTGTTCGCAGCGAAGCCGATAAGATCACCGGCATGGCGACGCGGCTTGTTCAGATCAACATGAAGGCTCGGGACGACTCCGCATTGGGCCGCTTCTGGGCCGAAGCGCTCGGCTGGGCGATGTCCAGCGAAGGACCCGGCGTGACCAACCTCGAACCCGAGGGCTTCGTCTACCCCGACCCGGTTGCCGTCGTCGTCGACCTGGTCGTCTCCGCGGAGCCCAAGACGGTGAAGAACCGCGTGCACCTCGACCTCGCCACCACCTCGGCAGCCCACCAGGCCGAACTGGTGGCGCGCCTGACCGCCCTCGGCGCCACCCCCGTCGACGTCGGCCAGGGCGACGTCCCGTGGACGGTCCTGGCCGATCCGGAGGGCAACGAGTTCTGCGTACTGGAACCACGTCCGATCTACCGCGACACCGGACCGGTCGCCGCGATCGTCGTCGACTGCGCCGACCCGCAGGCCATGGCCCGCTTCTGGGGCAGCGCCACGGACTGGGCCGTGCTGGAGACGAGCGAAACCGGCGCGGCGCTGCGCTCCGCCAAGGGCGTCGGCCCGTTCCTGGAGTTCATCCGCTCCCCCGACGTGAAGACCGGCTGGAACCGGGTCCACCTCGACGTGCGCCCATACCCGGACGACGACGCGCAGGCCGAGAAGTCCAGGCTGCTGGCGCTCGGCGCAGCGGCCGTCGACCTGGGCAGCGACGTTCATTGGACGGTCCTGACCGACCCGGAAGGCAACGAGTTCTGCCTGCTCGCCCCGGCCTGATCGACGAACGCGGCAGGTCGGGCAGGAGGCGGCTCCCGGTCAGGCCAGGCCGGACAGCAGCGCGGCGACCTCATCCGCCAGCGCGGCGTCGGGTGTGCCGGTCCGGGAGAACGCCGACTCGACCGTGGCCGACAGCAGTCGCGCCCGGTCCTCGTGCGTACCCGCCGGATCGGCCGTCCGCTCGGCGTAGATGAAGCGTCTCTGATTACCTGTGTTTGCCTGAGGGAGTCAGGCGTTTCGGGTGGGGGCGTGGCCGTGTCGTGCCGGGTCCGTAGTCGCCGGTGAGGGTGATTGCGGGGGTGGCTTTGACGTGGTGGAAGCCGGTCCGGTGGTGGCGTGGTTTCAGGTGATCGTGTGCAGGTCCTGACGCCGCCACGCGGGGGTGGTGGTTCTTGGGTGCCTGCCCCGCCGGACGCTGGCCACCGGTGGACGCCGGTGGGGCGGGGGCCGTGCGCCGGTCGGGCGCGCGGTGGGAGAGTTTGGTTGCCGACGCCGGGGGCCGTTTGCGGGTGGGTCCGGTTTTGGCCGGTCGGGTCGGTTGCCTGGTGGGGCGGGTGGTGGGGCGGGTGGGGCGTCGTACGGTCGCGACGTCGCCTTCGACGATGGTGGTGATGGTGTGTCGGCCGGTGGTTCGGTCGGTGCGGACGTGGTGTTGGGCGAGTAGGCCGCGGGCGGTGATGCGCATGGCCGCGGCGTGGTCGCGGTCGCGGTTCAGCCGGCAGCGGCCGCAGATCGCCCATTTCCAGCCGCGTTCTGCGGGCCGGTCGGGGGCGGGGGTGTGGGCCAGTTCGGTGTGGCCTTGTCCGCAGCGGGGGCAGTAGCGGCTGGTGCCCCGGGCGGGCACGGTCACGACCGCGATGCCGGTTTTGGCGACCAGGTGCACGAGCGCGTCGATGACCTGTCCGCGGACCTGCCCGGACAGTCTGGCGTTGCCTTTGCGCCGGCCGCGGGCGGCCAGTGTGGTCAGGTCCTCGACGTAGACGACGCCGGCGTGCAGCGCGATGGCCTGGTCCACGGCCCAGCGGGCGGCCGACCAGGCCAGGGACTTGTTGAGGTGGCGGATGCGGGCGCACGCGTGTTCGTGTTCGGTGGTGGCGCGTGCGGCCAGCGCGGTCAGGTGCCCGGCACGAGCGTCGCTGTCGGGCAGGCCCGCGGCCAGCGCGGTGTGGTGGTCGCGCCTGGCGGCCAGGTGCTCGCGGTGTTGGCGCAGCCGGTGGAGTCTGGCGGAGACGGCGGTGGCGTCGTAGCGCAGCATCCGGCCGTCGGTGACGACCCGGCCGGTGTCGGTCAACCGCCCCACGCTGCCGGTCAGCAGGGTGTTGACGCCCCAGTCCAGGCCGAGCGCGACCCGGTGCCCCCGCGCAGGCGCGGGTGTGACGAGAACACGGTGGGGCAGGTCGACGCGGACCCGGTGCCCGGCGATGCGCAGGGTCGGCGCGCACAGCCTGGCGTGATCGGCAACGTGGGCGGGCAGGGTGAGGGGCAGGGCGTGCCAGGCCCAGTCGGCCGGTGACCCGGGCCGGGCCGTCAGTGGCAGCTGGACCCGCAGCACGGCTCGGCCCGGCCCGTCGCGGCCGATGGTGGTCAGCTGCCTGTCGGCGGCGGCCAGCAGCACCTGCGCCGCGACCGCCGGTGCGGCTTCGAGGTCGGGCAGGTCGGCGGGCAGGCGTCCTTCGGCGTGCTGGTAGGCGCGGACCTGACGGGTGCGGTTGACGATCACCGCGTTGGTCACCCCCGGTGGTAGCAGGTCACGCAGCGCCCGCCAGTCGGCGTCGGCGCGTCGGCCGTCGGCGGGCCAGGTCGCGACGATCGCCTGCAGGACCTCGCGCCGGTACACCCCCAGCCGCAGCGCACGGGCGGCCTCCTCCTGCGCGCACCGGCGCACCCGGTCGCTGACATAAACCCCCGCCGGTACGGGCGCGGTCCAGCCCAGCCGGCGCAACGCCATCCAGCCCTTGGCCGGCAGCACCCGCCCGTCCGGGCCGACACCAGCAGCCAACACCGCCAGATCCGCGCCGGTCCAGTGCTCGGCCACGATCTGCGCGGCCATCTGCCCGACCAGCCCGGCCAGCCAACCGACCCGCGCGGCCAGCACCCGCTCACCGACCCGATGGCCGTCGGCCTCGACCGTCGCCGACATCGCCGCGCAGGTCGCGGTCGCGGTGAGCTGACCCACCGCCATCACCACACCCCCGCACACCGGCCAATCAGGACTGACATGAGCCTACGACCCGCCCCTGACACAACCGCCACCCACGACAAACGCCCAGCATCCGGCACCCGGCCACACCGCCACCAGGGCGAACCGAATGCAGTCACGCTCAGCTAACCCGACCAACAGTTCACACCCTTCGAACACGGACTGGAAGGCGTAGGTCAGCTCTGCGACGTCCAGGTCCGCCCGCACCAGGCCCCGGCCGGCCAGAACCCCGAGGTAGGACACCATCACGGCGTTGTGCCGGTGCCTTCGTCATTCCTCGGTCTCAGTGCGGGCTCCGTTCTCGGAAGGAAGGTCACCGAACCGCTCCCTCCAGTGGGCGAGACTGCGGCGGGTCGCCAGGGTATGGGGGTGGTCTGGCCCGAGCACCCGCAGCCGGTCGGCCAACAGCTGCTCGTATCCAGCAACCGCCCCGGCCGCATCTCCGGCCCGGCCCTGCCAACCAGCGAGGTTGCTGCGGGTGTTCATGGTGTCGGGGTGATCCGGTCCCAGCACCCGCAGCCGGTCGCCCAGCAACTGCTCGAACGCGGCCGCCGCCTCGGCTACATCACCGGCTTGGCCTCGCCAGTAGGCCAGGCTGTGGCGGGTGGCGAGGGTGTCGGGGTGGTCAGGGCCGAGCGCCCGCACCCGGTCGGCCAACAGGTCCTCGAACGCGGCGACCGTCCCGACCGTGTCCCCTGCCGCACCCCGCCAACCGGCGAGGCTGTGACGGCTGGTCAAGGTGTCGGGGTGGTCGGCTCCCACCACTCGCACCCGGTCGGCCACCAACTGCTCGAACGCGGCCGCCGCACCGGCCGCGTCACCAGCCTCCCCCCGCCAGGTGGCGAGATTGTGACGGGTCGCCAAGGTGTCGGGATGGTCGGGGCCGAGCACCCGCACCCGGTCGGCCAACAGTTGCTCGAACGCGGCCGCCGCACCGGCCGCGTCACCGGCCTGCCCCCGCCAGTAGGCCACATTGGCACGGGTGGTCAGGGTGTGCGGGTGGTCGGGTCCCAGCACTCGCACCCGGTCGGCCAGCAACCGCTCGGACGCGGCCGCAGCCCCACCTGCGTCACCGGCCTGCCCCCGCCACCGCGCGAGATTGCCACGGGTGGTCAACGTGTCGGGATGGTCGGGGCCGAGCACGCGAGAGATGTCATCCAGCAACAGCTCGTACGCCTCGACTGCCCCAGCCACGTCGCCGCTCGCACCCCGCCAGTAGGCGACGTTGGCGCGGGCGGCCATGGTGTCACGGTGGTCGGGTCCGAGGCGCCTATGCGCGGTCTGGTGCATGCGCTGGAGGTGGTCGACGGCTGCCCGGACTTGCCCGACCTGGCCGAGGCGACTGCCGGCGGTGAACAGCACGACGTGTACGCCGTTGTCGGGTGTCCAGAGCGGGTCGGGGTTGGTGTGGTGCAGGTGCTCGGTGTTGGCTCGCAGGGCCTGGCCGAGGTCGGGATCCGGGTCGGTGTCGGCGGCAGGCCATGCCGCCTGGAGCGCGTCGGCGGCGGCAACCGTGGCGCTGTCCCGCACGGCGGGCGGGGTCTGGTCGCGGGTGGCGCGCTGGACGAGGGCATGTACGCGCAGGCTGCGGGCGGGGTTGCCCGGGTCGTGGACGGCCAGGCTCAGCAGGTGCAGGTTGCGCACCGCATCGTGCACGTCCTCGGCCATGACCTCGGCACCGGCAGCGTTGCTGAGCCACGCCGATACCGGCGAGGCGGTGAGCACCGCGGCCGGGATGCCATTCGGGTCGAGCAGGCTCGCCAACTGCAGCAACGGCCGTGACAGGCCTGCCGGGCGCAGGGTGTCGGCGTGATCGACGGACAGCGACCAGGTCGCGGCAACGGTCGCCCGGTGCTCGTCGGGCAGCGACTCAGGCTCAGGCACCAGCTGTTCGAGGCCGCGCCGGCGGTCGGCGAGCCGATCGCGGTAGGCGCCGCATGTCATGTTCCGGTCGATCATGTACGCCGCGGCCTGCGCGAGGGCCAGCGGAAGGTATCCCAGGTCGGCAGCCACACCGTGGACGTCGTCAGCGAGGCCGGGGTGTGCTGCCAGCTTCGCGGTCAGGTATTCATGAGCCTGCGAGGCCGCGAACAGGCCCACCTGCACCAGCACCCGATTGTCGCGCCGTAGGGCGGAGTCGCCGCGGCGGGTGGTGACGACCACCGATCCGGCCCCGGTCGCAGGCGGCCACCATCCGGTCAGATCCGCCGGCCGCGTCAGGTCGTCCAGGACCACCGCCCACCGCTTGCCGGTGGTGGCCAGCCATTGCAGCAACCACTGCGCGGCCTGCTCTCCTTCCAACCGCGAGTCCGCGCCGACGGCAGCGGCAGCCTGCGCGTAGGCCGAAACGATCGACTGCCGCGATCCGGCATCTGCCCACAGCAGCAGGTCGACGTGCTCGCGTTGCCACAGGCTGGTCGCCCAGCCGACGGCGAGCTGAGTCTTGCCTACCCCGCCCATGCCTGAGAGCACCTGCGTGAGCACCACCGTCCGGCTGTTGCCCACAGGTAGGAGGGCTTGCTCGTCGGGACGGGGCTGCCAGCAGTCGGCCAGCGGCGGCACCCGGCCCACCGCGATCGGCCAGGCTGGTTCCGGTCGGCCGCCGAAGACGTTCACCTGTACGCCGTCGCCGACGTACAGGCCTTTGGCGTTGGGTGCGTTGACTTCGTACCGGGTCGGGCTGTCGTCGGTCACGGCCGGCTGGCGATCAGTTGAAGGTGTTGTGCTGTGTGCTGTGGTCGCCGATGAGCAGGCCCTTGGCGTCGGGAGCATTGATGCTGTACTTGGTCCCAGACGCGCGGAGCAGGTCCAAGAGCTGCTGGGCGGCCTGCAGTGTCGGATCGTCGACACCCGCCGCGGTCAGCTGCGCGGTGAGCGCTGCCTGGCTGTCAGCGGCGGTGCCGTTGGTCTGCTCAACCAGAGCGCGGCTGGTGTCCTCGCCGGCGCCGTTGCGGTGCAGCAGCTTGACTACCAGGCCCTTGAGCGTGTCGTACGCATCGGCAATCAGTTTCGTCGCCGTACCGGCAAGCCCTGCCTTAGCGCCCTCTTCCAGGGCCGTGACGACCAGCGATACCGGATCCATGACCACCCCCAGCGTTCGTCTGCCTACAACCGTGCCTCCACACTAGAACCCTGTCGATACAACGATGTCGATCAAGGAGGTTGCGGGGTGGCACTCGACCGGCCCGAATTCCACGTCGACGCGAGCGGTGCTCAAGGTGCGCAGGCGGGCAACAACAGCACCCAGTACAACACCTTCTATAGTCCGGCACCGCATGTCGTGTGGCCGGTGCGCTCGGGTGTGGTGTCTCCGCTGGCGGACTGCCTGCAATCCCGCCACGCCGAACAGGAGGCGCTGGCGGGCGGGTCCGGGGCGACGACGGTGCTGGTGCAGGTGCTGGCGGGGATGGGTGGCGTCGGCAAAACCCAACTGGCCGCAGGGCACGCCGAGCGGCTGTGGGCGGATCGGCTACTGGACTTACTGGTGTGGGTGCCAGCCGGAGCGCGGGTATCGGTGGTCGACGGCTACGCCGACGCAGCCCGTCAACTCGGCGTGGACGGCGGCCTGGCTGGCGAGCAGGCCGCCGCCCGGCTGCTCGGGTGGCTAGCCGGGACCAGTTCGCGGTGGCTGGTCGTCCTCGACGACCTCACCGACCCCGATGACCTACGCGGCCTGTGGCCGCCGCGCAACCTGACCGGATCTGTGGTGGTGACCACCCGCAGCCGCGATGCCGCCCTGGCCGGCGCCGGACGTCGTCTAGTCGACGTCGGTCTGTTCACCAAACAGCAGGCCCACGACTACCTCACCGCCCGCCTAGCCGGCCACCCGGCGCTGGCCGACGACATCTCCGGCCTGGCCGCAGACCTGGGATACCTGCCACTCGCCCTGGCGCAGGCGGCTGTGTACATGGTTAACCAGCAGCGCGCCTGCAGCTGGTACCGAGCCGCGTTCGCCGACCGCAGCAAACACCTCAAACAGCTCGCCCCCCACCGGCTGCCCGACCAGCACAGCGACACCGTCGCCGCAACCTGGTCACTGTCCATCGAACAGGCAGACAAGCTCGAACCTCAGGGTCTGGCGCGGCATGTGCTTCGTCTGGCGTGCCTGCTCGACCCAAACGGCATCCCCGCCAGCGTGCTGGCCGCCACGCCGGTACTAACCTGGCTTGGCACAACCGCGGGTAGGCAAGTCACCCCCGACGATGTGCACGATGCGGTGCGGAACCTGCACCTGCATAGCCTGGCCACCCACGACCCGAACAATCCGGCCCGCAGTCTGCGGGTCCATGCCCTCATCCAACGCGCCGCCTACGACCAGACCAGCCAGAATGCTCGCGACAGCGCCACCATCGCCGCCGCCGACGCGCTCCAGGCTGTATGGCCGGGGATCGAGACCGACCCGGATCTCGGCCAGGCTCTGCGCGCGAACACCGAACACCTGCACCACACCAACCCCGACCCGCTCTGGACGACCGACGACGGCGGGCACCGAGTGCTCTTCACCGCAGGTACCAGCCTCGGCGAAGCCGGACAGGTCCAAGCTGCCGCCGGCTACTACCAACGCCTGCACCACACCGCACACCAACGCCTTGGCCCAGATCACCCCAACACCCTGACCGCCCGCCAAAATCTCGCCTCCTGGCGGGGGCGGGCTGGCGACGCGGCCGGGGCCGCCGCCGCGTTCGAGCAGCTACTCGCCGACGTCCTGCGGATCCTCGGCCCCGACCACCCCGACACCCTGGCCACCCGCGGCAACCTCGCCTCCTGGCGGGGCGAGGTCGGTGACGCGGCCGGGGCCGCCGCCGCGTTCGAGCAGCTACTCGCCGACGTCCTGCGGATCCTCGGCCCCGACCACCCCGACACCCTGGCCACCCGCAGCAACCTCGCCTCCTGGCGGGGCGAGATCGGTGACGCAGCCGGTGCCGCCGACACGTTCGAGCAACTACTAGCCGACAGGCTGCGAGTCCACGGCCCCGACCACCCCGACACCCTGGCCACCCGCCACAACGTCGCACGTTGGAGGGGGGAAGCCGATGACGCGGCCGGGGCCGCCGCCGCGACCGAGCAGCTACTCGCCGACGTCCTGCGGATCCTCGGCCCCGACCACCCCGACACCCTGGCCACCCGCAGCAACTTCGCCTACTGGCGCGGGCAGGCCGGCGACCCAGCCGGAGCCGTCGCCGCAACCGAGCAATTACTGGCCGACCTGCTGCGAGTCCACGGCCCCGACCACCCCCACACCCTCGCCACCCGCGGCAACCTCGCATCTTGGCGCGGGCAGGCCGGCGACCCAGCCGGAGCCGTCGCCGCGACCGAGCAACTGCTGGCCGACAGGCTGCGAGTCCACGGCCCCGACCACCCGAACACCTTGAACACCCGCGGCCACCTCGCCCGTTGGCAGGGGGAAGTCGGTGACGCAGCCGGTGCCGCCGCCGCGTTCGAGCAACTGCTGGCCGACAGACTGCGAGTCCACGGCCCCGACCACCCCGACACCCTGACCACCCGCGGCAACCTCGCCTCGTGGCGAGGGCAGAGGAGGCCGGTGACGCAGCCGGTGCCGCCGCCGCGTTCGAGCAGCTCCTGGCCGACAGACTGCGAGTCCACGGCCCCGACCACCCCAACACCCTGGCCGCCCGCCGCAGCCTCGACCACTGGCGGGGGGAGGCTGCGATGGAGGGACACCGCTCGGAGTGATCCCCTTGCCCTTCTTGAAGGCATCCGTGCGGCGGTCGGTGTCCCCACCTGGATCGTCGTCGGCCACTCATGGGGTTGTGATCTCGCCGTGCGCTACGCGGTGGAACATTCGCGGGCGGTGGCCGCGGTGGTCAGCATCGCCGGCAGGAGTCCACAGCGGGACCGCACATGGTCCCAGGCGTACGAAGCCGGCAAGGCCACAGAGCCTGGCGTCGACATCGGCTGGGTGCCCGAATAACATTCGGCTCTCAGCGATTCGTTCACCGGCTGGGTCCATCGACCCCAGCTATGGAGCGGACTGGCCGCCTGCAGCGTACCGATGCATCTCATCGCCGCCGGCGATGACATCCGCCCGCCGTGGCCCCTGGCGCAGCTCGCCGCCCTCGTCCCACGCGGGCGGTTCTCCACCGTGCCTGACGTGCCGCACGACTTCTGATCCACCCATCCCGAGGTGTGGGCCCAGACCGTCACGAACGCCTGCACCGCTCGCAGTAGGAACCGCGCCACGATGTAGATCACGCACGGGTGGCGCGTCGGCCGGCCCTTCGCTGCCCGTGCGTCGCTGCCGGTGACGATGTCAGCCGTAGGCGGCATGATGGCGCGATGCTGACCTTGTCACGGCTGCGGCCCGTCGTGCGCAACGCCTGGGGACCGGACACCTGCGATCCCATAGATCTCGCCGACTGGCGGCCAGAGAACCCGAGCCGTGGCCAGTGCGGGGTCACCGCCCTGGTCGTCCATGACCTGCTCGGTGGCGAACTGGTGCTGGGCGAGGTGTTCGAGGATGGAGTGCGGCGCGGGTACCACTACTGGAATCGTCTGCCCGACGGCACCGAGGTCGACCTCACCCGAGATCAATTCCGCCCGGGCGAGACCGTCACCGGCGGCGTGGACGTGGTCCGCCCGGCCGGCTCGCCGAACCGGTGTCGCGGACAGTACGAACTCCTCCGGCACCGGGTGCACTCAGGCCTGCACCGTGTCGAGGGCGCGCCCCTGTCGACGCCGGCCGGTCCGCCGGTGCGGATCGCGGTGGTCCTGCTCGTCGACCCCACTGGGGCGGTCCTGCTGCAACTTCGTGATCGCCATGCCCGCGCCGAGCCAGGGCAATGGGGCCTGGTCGGAGGACATGTCGAGGCAGGCGAGGACCACGAACAGGCTGCTCGACGCGAACTCGCAGAGGAGACCGGACTGGTCCTCGACGGTGAGTTCCAGCTCATCTGGCAGGACATGCGTCCAGACCTCGCCGAAGGCACGTCAGGCGTTGACGTGCGCGCCTACGTGGCCCGATGCGACGTGGTGCCGTCCGACGCCATCGTCGTCGGCGAGGGGCAGGCCGCGGAGTTCGTCAAGCTCCCAGAGGTCACCAAGCTGGACCTGACCCCGACAGCCGCGGCCGTGCTGTCGCGCCTGCTCACCCGAACCGGGTGACCACCCGGACCGCGGTGACCGCGACGGTGCTGTATCCGATGACGACACTGCCACCGAGCGCGTCGATGGCCTCCCCGACCCCCGCGAGCACCTGGGCGAGCCGGTCGGCCGGGAGCCGGGTGAGGGCACCGGAGGTCGGCAGCTGGTCCAGCCACTCGTCGCGGGTGTAGGTGCGCTCGCCGTCGTAGCGCCACTGCTCCGGCTCGCCGAAGCCACCGGCCTGCCGGATCCCGTCGGCGGCGCGGTCCAGCAGCAGCTGGTAGCCGTCCAGCACGGGCGCGCCGCCCGCCGGCAGGATGAACGGCGAGTCGGGCACGACACGTCGGAAGACCTCCTGGAGGTTGTCGGCGAGTGCCTGCGGCGGCTGCTGGACGTGCCAGAACGGCGCCAACCGGCCGCCCGGGCGCAGCACGCTCGCCGCCTTGGCCGCGCCGGCGACCGGGTCCACCCAGTGCCAGGCCGTTCCTGCGATCACGACGTCGAACCGACGCCCGGCCGGGTCCCAGTCTTCGAATGTCGCCACCTCGGTCGGCACTGCGGTGCGCCGCGCGAACGCGGCCATGCGTTCGTCGGGCTCGACCCCGAGCACCGTGCAGCCGGCTGTCTGGAACTGACGGGCGGCGATGCCCGTGCCGCAGCCGACGTCGAGGACGTCCCGGCCCGGGCTGGCGGCGAGGATGCGTTCCACCAGGGTGTCGGGATAGCGCGGTCGGGCCCGGTCGTATCGGTCGGGGTCGGTTCCGAAGGACTGGGCGACCTGCCGGTGACGGTGCGGCTCGGGCGCCGGCAGCTGACCTTCACGCGATAGAGTGGGCATGTGCCCACCCTAGTGGGCACATGCCCACTTCTCAACGAGTACGTGACAGGAAAGGCAGACGATGCCGACCGGGGTGGCCATCCGCGACGTGCGACAGCAGTTGTTCGACGCCGCCGACCGCATCCTGCTGCGCGACGGGCCGAGTGCGCTGACCAGCCGGGCGCTGACTACCGAGGCCGGCTGCGCCAAGGGCGTGCTGCACCGCCACTTCACCGACTTCGACGACTTCCTCGCCCAGTACGTGCTCGACCGCGTCGACCGCATGGCACCGCAGGCCACCGCCCTGCGCGAAGCAGCCGGAACCGGCGCCGTCGCCGACAACCTCGCCGACGCGCTCAAAGCCGTGTTCGAGTCGGTCGCCGTCGCGATCGTGGCGCTGGTGACCTTCCGCGACGAACTGCGTGCCCGACTGCGCCAAACCTGGCCGGCCGGCGTGCCCGTACTGACCGAAGCCGCGACGATGATCGGCACGTACCTGCGCGCGGAGCAGGAGATCGGCCGGATCACCGCCGACGCCGACCCGGACACGCTCGCGGCCATGCTGATCGGATCGGCGCATCTGCTCTACGCCGACCGCACCGGCACCCCGCCCGACACCGCAGCGGTCCGCAAGGTCGTCGACGGGGTCCTCACCGCCGCAGCCGCCCACCGGCACGGCGGACGGCGATGAACCTGCGCCTGGCCCGCCTCACCGAGATCGACCCGGCCCACCTGATCGGGCTGATGGGCGACCCGCGGGTCCGCCGGCACATGCCGCTCGCGGACGGCGCATTCGGCCACGCAGAGTGCAGGGCGTTCGTGGCCGCCAAGGAGGCCCTGTGGCGCGAGCACGGCTACGGCCCGTGGGCCTTGCTCGTCGACGGCGAGTTCGCCGGTTGGGGCGGCCTGCAGCCCGAGGACGCCGACGTCGACCTGGCCCTGGTGCTGCATCCGCGGTTCTGGGGCCACGGCCGGGCGATCTGCGCCCGGGTCCTGGACGAGGCGTTCGGCACGTTCGGGTTCGACGCGGTGACGATCCTGCTGCCGCCGACCCGCCGCGGCGGGCACGGTGTCACGCGGCTCGGCTTCGTCGCAGATGGACAGACCAGCATCGAAGGCCGGCGCTTCCTGCGGTTCCGGCTACAGGCGGCCGACCGACCGCGGACCTGAGGCCGGATACCCGCCTCTTGTATCGAGGGGTTGACACAAGCCCTACGCTTGTACCGACCCCTCGATACAAGGAGCCGCCATGCTGCTTCGCCTTGCCGGCATCGCCCTGGGCGTCGCCGTCGCCTGGCAGACCGCCGTCCACCTGCCACTGGGTCGCGGCTACGCCCTGGCCGGGCCCGCCTTCGCAGTGGTCCTGCTGCTGACCGCGCTGGCAGCCGAGCGGTTCGCTCCCCGACCCGCCGCGACCGGGCCTCGCTCGGCCTCGTTGGCGGTGCGCCGCATCCGGGACTACCTGCCCGTCTACCCGACGTGGGTGGCGGCTCTCGGCACCGTCCTGCTCGTCGCGCTGCTCGCCACCACCACAGCGGTCGGCGTCGCCGACGACCTGGGCCGGGCCGGACGTGCGATCACCAACCGGTGCGGCGACCAGCTGCAGACGAACACGCCCTGGCCCGGCAGCTACTACTCGATCCCGATCCTCGTCGCGACCGGTGCCTGCCTCGCGCTGGCCGCCGTCGCGCTGCAGGCGGTCGCCCGCCGGCCGCGTTTCGCCGGCGACGACGGGGCCCGCCGCCGCGCCGCCGAGGTGATCATCAGCGGGTACGGGATAGCCGTGCTGACGCCGCTGGCCGGGGTCGCCCTCGCCGCCGTCCACGGGGCCATGACCATCCGCTGCTTCGACCGGCACCCTGGGATGGACTCGGCCCTGACCGTGGCCTCCGTGGCCGCGGTCGGGCTGGTCGTCTTCTGGGTCTACCTCGTCTCGGTGCTGCTGTTCGGCCGCAAGGTGCGGGCATGACCCGGCTGCCCGAGATCGCGGTCGACACCGACCTGTACACGCCGCCGTACGAGCAGATCCGCCGTCAGATCGCCGACCTCGTCAACGCCGGCGTCCTGCCCACCGGCCACCGGCTGCCGCCCATCCGGCAACTCGCCGCCGACCTCGGCCTGTCCGCCGGGACCGTGGCGCGGGCATATCAGGAACTGGAGTCCGCCGGGCTGGTCCGCACCCGCCGTGCCGCCGGGACCGTCGTGGCCGGACCGGACCGGCAACCGCGCGAGGATCGCGGGGAAACCTTGGCCCGCCAGTACGTCCAGGCCGCCAAGCAGCTCGGGCTCACCGTCGACGAAGCCCTCGCCGCCGTCGCCCGGCATTGGCCAGCCTCGGACGAGCGCCGGGCCGGTTGACCGGTGGCGGCGTCCGGCGCGGCGCCGCCACCTGTCGTGGGATCAGCCGCAGGACGTTGACCACTTGAAGGAGGCGATCTCGTCGTCGATGCGGGTCTGGTAGCCGCCGAGTCCCGAGCCGTGGTTGAACCACCAGTTGTAGAGGTTGTCCCAGTACTCGCCGGGGCCGATGCACGCCCACGCGCCGGTGTGGTTGGGGTGGTAGTACAACCGGGCGTAGTTGTTGCGTGAGGTGCCGTTCACCAGCGACGACGCCTGGTTGCGCATACCACCGGGCGTCTCCTCGAAGACGCAGTCGTCACCCCAGTTGGCGTCGGAGTTGAACCAGGCGCACTGCACGCCGTACGGGTCGGCGTACGGCCTGTCCCAGGCCCACAGGCAGCCGGTGCCGTCGGCCGACGAGCACCAGGTGTGCCCGCTGCCCGCCTGGGCGGCCGCGGGACTCAGCAGCAGCGACACGACGATGACACCGGTCGCGAGCAGTACATTGTAGATCTTGCGCATGTGGTTGTCTCCCCAAGTCTCGTGCACCGCGACCGGCCGGCCGCTGTCCGCGCGGAGTCGGGGGCGGCGCCCCCCTGTGGCGCCGCCCCCGGTCGGTTCAGCCGCAGGACTTCGACCACTTGAAGCCGGCGATCTCGTTGTTGATCCGCGTCTGGTAGCCGTCGAGACCCGAGCCGTGGTTGAACCACCAGTAGTAGAGGTCGTTCCAGTACTCGCCGGGGCCGATGCACGCCCAAGCGCCGGTGTAGCCGGGGTGGTAGTACAACCGGGCGTAGTTGTTGTTCGCGGTCACGTTCTCCAGCGACGACGCCTGGTTGCGGAACCCGCCGGGCAGGTGCGCGTTGACGCAGTCGTCACCCCAGTTGCTGTCGGAGTTGAACCAGGAGCACTGGTAGCCGTTGGTCCGGTCCAGCTCCCAGGCGTTCAGGCAGCCCCTGCCGTCGGAGGTCTGGCAGTACGGCGTGCCGCCCGCCTGGGCGGCCACCGGGGTCAGCAGCAGCGCCATGAGCATGGCACCGGTCGCGATCAGCCCCTTGTAGAGCAGACGCATGGTCTTCTCCCTCGTGTGTGGTGCACCGCGGCCGGTCAGCCGCGGAATCCATGTGGCGGTCAGCCGGCCCGGACGATCTCGCGGGCCAGGGGCAGCGCCGCGGCCTGCAGCCGTGCCCTGGTGTCCACGGCAACCTGGTGGTCCTTCGTGACGACCGCGGCGTAACGCCGGTCGAGGGACGCGACGGTCGCCGCCATGCCGGTGTCGACGGCACAGGTCGCCTCGGCCACGGCGATCTCCACCTCACGGTCGAACGCACCGGGCGCGGTGCCGTCCGCAACCGCGGCCCGGGCGTCGTCCGGGGTCTCATAGAGGAATCCAGCGGCGCGCATGCAGCCGCTCCAGGCACGGACGGCGTCGGCGTACGCCGGGTCGGCCAACACCAGAGCCGCCCGAGCCCCGGCCAGTCCGTCGGTGACCCGCTTGGCCTGGTACCAGGCCCGCACATCGCCGTACAGGCGCTGCTCGGCCAAGGACACGCAGCTGCTGTCGCTGCGCTTGACCTCCATCCCGTTGGGCAGCTTCGCGACCAAGTCGCCGGCCCCGCCCGGTCTCCCGTTCAGCGCCAGCAGGAACGAGGCGCGCCGATCCTGCGACAGCCCGCGCAGGTAACGGGTGTAGGAATCGTCCGGGTCCGGCTCGTCGAAGCGGCGCTGCAGCGCGCTGCCGTAGCCGTACCGGCGGGCCCAGCCGACGTCGTCGACGACGTACGGAAAATCGCGCAGCTCCGGCACCGGGTCGCGGGGCTGCGGCCAGTACGAGAAGCCACGCTCTGCCAGGCAGCGGCCGATTAGGATCTGCTCCGCGTCATGGAGCAGATCGGCCTCGCTGCCCGGCGGCGTGGCGGCTGGGACAGGCGCGGCCGCGCCCTGCGAGGTCGCCGCGACGACCCCTGCGAGCGCGACCGCGGCGGCGGCTGACGCGATCCAACGCCACGGCTTCGACATCACAGCTCCCCGTACCCATCGCGGCCGCCGACCCGGGACGGGGCGGCCTGCACGGGCAGCCTGCCGCCGCGTCGAGGTGCGCCGGGCTGTCACCGACGCGCTCCGGACCGCTCAAGCGTCGGCGCTGGTGACAGGGTTCGGCCGGGTCGGCAGACCGGACAGGACCGGACGGAGCCGAGCGGCGAGGCGGCGATCACCGGCCGCCGGGCTGATGGGCTGCTTCGGTCAGCTCGCGGGGGTCGGCGCGGACGGTGTGCGCCATCGCCGCAGCACCGGCCCGTCGGTGCAGGCGAGCTCGCCCGCGCCGCGGTGGTGGCGGGTCGGCACGAAACCGGGCACGGTGCCGGTGTGCTCGCCGGTGGCCGGGTCCCATACCTGCAGGCCGTGTGCCGCGGCCGCGTACAGCCGTAGGCCGTCGGCGAACAGTGCACCGGTCGGACCGGCGAACGCCGTCGTCTCGCTTCCGGTGTCGGCGTCGAAGACACGCACACCGGCGAGCATGGCCTCGTCGTCGCCGCCGAGGCCGGCGATCACCGGCCGCTGGTCGTCGAGCCAGCACATCGGGTTGTTCCAGTGGTAGGCCCGCTGAGCGAGCGGGTGCAGGCTCGGGCCGTCCTCGGACTCCCACACGTTGTCGTCCAGCCACCGGTGGACGTCCCAGACGTGGGGTATGCCGATCGGGTGCCACACCCAGCCGTCGTCGAGCACGTGGCGTCCCGTCGGGGACAGGTACAGGGCGCCGTGGAAGTAGTCGAGGTAGTGTCCGGGTCGCGGCCGGCCATGGGTGTAGGAGGTCGGTTGCCGGGACGTGAGAAGTTCGCCGGTGGCGGCGTCGGAGACGTCGAGCCGGTTCCACGCCGTTCGGTGCATCACCAGGGCGCGGCCGCGATACTCGAACATCGCCGCCGAGAAGGGGACGGTGTCCGGCCGCTCGTCGCCGCCGTCCAGGACCAGCGTCACCGCACCTGAGCGCAGGTCGAGCACCTGCCCGTGGTGGCCGAAGTCGTTGACCACGGCGGCGAACCGGCCGCCGGCGTCGGCGTGCAGGCGTCGACGCAGCTCGTGTCCCGCCCATGGATCATGGTCCGGCTCTTCGGGCACGGACGAGGCGGCCAGCACCGTCCAGTCGCCGCTGTCCGCGTCGAACCTGCCGATCCGCCCGTCGCGGTCCAGCAGCAGCCATGTCGAGCCGCCGCCGTCCACCGGGGCGAAGTCGACGACGTCGGCCGGCAGCGGTGTGTCCCGCACCGTGGTGTCGCACGGCTCGGGGCGTCGGCCGATGCCCGGTGTGCCCTGCCAGCCGATGATGCTCCAGTCGGCCTCGCATCGGCCCGTGCAGCCTTCGCACGCGGCCAGAAGGTCCACCCGTTCGCCCTGATCGGCATCTTTGGCGCAGTCCCGGCAGCACCTGTCGTATTCGATCCCGCGGCCGGTCAGCAGCCGGACATGGCGGTGACGTTCGGCGTCGGCCAGTAGATGCCGGCACATCCGACCCGGTCCGGCGTAGGCGGCGTGACCGCAGGGCAACAGATCCACGACGGCATCGTGCGGACTTCGACACCACGGCGGCAACCCTGTTTCGCCGCTGATCAGCCTCGGCCCTCGTCGCCGGCGTCGCGCAGCCGGATGATGTACGCCGCGGTCAGCGCGACGCCGCGGTCCTCGTCCTTTGCCAGCTCGGCGAGGGCCCGCGCGGCGGTGTCGCCTGGGATGTCCGCGAGCGCCTGGGTCAGCCGCCGGCGCGCGGACGAGTCGGCGGCTGCGGAGTCGAGGTGGGCGACGAGTCCGGCGGCGATCCGGTCCGCGCAGGCGGGGTCGCGTGCCACGGCGCCCAGGGCGTCAGCCGCCTCGACGTCGTTGGCCTCTGCCACGACCATGTCGATGAGTGTCGGGATCGTGTCGGCCACGCCGTGCGGACCCAGAGCCAGGGCGGCGCGCCTGCGGACCACGATGTCGGGGTTGGTGAGCGCTTCGTGCAGCAGTGTGTGGGCCGGTTCGGTGCCGATGGCGACGATGGCGTGCACGGCACGCTCGCGCACCTCGGCTTGCGGCGCTTGCAGGCCCGGTGCCAGCAGTGCCAGCCCGTCGTCGCCCGAACGTGCCAGAGCCCAGCGCAGGGCTCCGGCGACGTTCGGGTCGGCTTCGCTCAGCACAGCCTCGACCAGCGCCTCGACCGGCGTGCGGTCCGCCGGTGCCGTCGACAGCGCGGCGCGCTGGCGTCTGCCGGCGCTGTCGGAGCCCAGCGCCTGCAGCAGCGCGACGATCTGCAGGACGTCCGCCCAGTCGCCGGGTTCGGCCGCGCCGATCCGGCGCAGCCGGGTGAGCAGTTCCGTCTCGGTGGCGATGCGCTCGACGGTCTGGCCGATGAGGTCGTCGACCAGGCTCGATGGCGTGAAGTCGGGGTCGTCGAGGGCGCGTCCGACCTCACGCAGCGACAGTCCGAGCGAGCGCAGGCTCTCGATGTGGAAGATCCGCCGGATGTCGTCGTCGGAGTAATCCCGGTAGCCGGTGCCGCTGCGCCCGGTCGGCCGTACGAGGCCGAGCGAGTCGTAGTGGCGGAGCATGCGGGCGCTGACCCCGGACCTGCGGGCCACCTCACCGATCAGCATCGGGTGATCATCCTTCCTCGGCGGCCCTGCCCAGGGCCGCGACACGTTTGGCCTGCTCGACGGCGAGCTGGAAGCCGGCGTCCGGGTCGAGCCACAGCCGGTGCGTGGCCAGCGCGTGCTCGCGTACGGCAGGGTCGCGGTGCTCGGCCGCGGCGTCCAGGATCGGCATGATCACCTCACCGAGCGCGATCAGCGCCCGGCTCAGGCTCAACTGCGTCTCCCGCCCCCCGCGCCCGAGCTGTGTCGCCAGGACGGCTGCCAACTCGGATTGTGCCCCCTCGGGCGCCAGCACGACGGCTGCCCGCCAGGCGGCCTGCGCGACCGTGTCGTCGGGGTCGGTCAGCAGCGCCTGGGTGATCGCCGGCCACGCCTGCCGGTCCCCGATCTTGGACAGCGTGTGCAGGGCCTGGCTGCGCGCCTGCGGCAGCTCGGAGCGCAGCTCGCCGACCAGTTCCGGGACCGTCGTCGGCGGCGGCTGGCGGGTCAGCGCCCAGGTGAGCATCTCGCGTACGTAGAACTCGGGTTCGACGGCGCACCGCTCGACGAGCGCGGCGACGGTCCGCGGGTCCGGGGTCGTGCCGACGGCCAGCGCCGCGCGCAGCCGGACCGAAGGGTCACGGTGCTCCAGGGCCCTGAGCGCCTGTGTCATGGTCTTGTCCTGCTCCTGCGTGGTCATGCGGCCACCTCCTGCACCGCAGTCAAGACCTTGTCACCGTGTCAAGGTCAAGCGAGTGCGCGAGGCCGGGAGGACCGGGCCGGAGCCGTCCGCCTCTACGGGGGCCCTTACCCATATCGCCTCGTCAGGGGGCTGGATGAGTTCCCAGGCCCACGTTCGGCGGTGCGTGACCGGCGCCGTACGCCGGGTGTCTTTGGGCCTTAGCCGAACCGGTCGACCTGGCTACCTTCAGCTTCGAAGCGGTCGGTCGGGCGGCGCTGCCCGAGGTGATCGGCCACTGCGACGCCGGACGCTTCAGCCGACCAGGGGGTGCAGGGAGATGACACAGGCGCAGTCGCAGGCTGACCAGGACGCTTTCGAGGTGTCGCACCGGCTGCTGCTGGTGGCGCAGCTGGTGCAGGACGCGCACGCCGCGCTGCGGTCGGGCCTGGCCACGGCCGACGGCTGCTGGGGCGGCTCCGACGAGATCGCCGCGTGGTCGGCGCACGGTTACGCCCCGGCCTGCGACTCGGTCCTCAACGGCGCCGAACAGGTCTCGGCGGCGCTGTCCGGGCTCCGCGACCGAGCCGGCCGGATCGCCGCCGGCGCTGTGAACCGGACGGAGGACGACCGATGGCCCAGCAGCTGACGGTCGACGGGAACACCGTGGACGGCGTCGGGCACCGCCTGCTCATGGCGGCAGGCCAGGTCGACCGTTACCGGCAGGACCTGGAGCGCGGGCTGGGCACGACACCGAACGCGTGGGGCCGCGACGACGAGTTCGCGCGCAAGTTCGTCGCGGAATACCGGCCCGGCCACGACGAAGTGCTCGAAGGGACGAAGAACCTCGCCCGGCTCCTGAACGACATGGGCGAGCACGTACGGACGACCCACAGATCGTTCGGCTCGGTCGAGCACCACAACACGTGATCGCGGCGTCGCATGATCGCAGCGTTGCCGGGCCGGGTGTGACTCATGGGCATGCACGTGCCGGAATGGGTGAGCAGGTTCTTCCTGGTCGTCACCGGTGAGTCCTGGCCGCAGGCCGACGAGGACCAGCTCTGGGAGATCGCCCAGGTGTGGGCCGCGTTCGAGACGAACATGGCCGCCATCGAGACCGAGCTGGCCGAACTCACCCGGGTGGTGCAGAGCGGCGGCTGGGAGGGCGACGCCGCCGTCGCCGTACGCGGCCGGCTGGCCGAACTCGTCGACGGCGGGAGCCTGCGCGAGCTGGTCGGGGCGGCGGGCAAACTGTCGCGGTTCGCCGACGGCGCGGGCACCAACGTCGAGTACACGAAAGCTTCGATCATCGGCCAGCTGTTCATCCTGACCGTGCAGATCGTCATGCTGCTGCCGTGGGTGTCGTTCCCGCCGACGTCGGCGTGGGCGTCCGGCTGGATCTCCGCCTTGATCACCTTCGGGCGCTACATGTCGGCCACGTTCTTCCGCCGGCTGATCACCTCGATCCTGTTCGGCATCGTGCTGCAGGTCGGCCTGGATGTGGCGATCCAGTTCACCCAGCTGTTCATCACCGGCACCCGCGACAAGTGGGACACCAAGCGCACCGGCGGCGCGGCCCTGGCCGGAGCGGTGGGTGGTGTGCTCGGACCGATCCTGTCCAGCGGCTTCGGCAGGATCTTCGGGCAGAAGTTCGTGACCTCGATCGTCGGCTTCGCCGGCATCGGCGCGCTGCACGAGTGGAGCACCGAGGCGCTGGCCGACCTGATCCTCACCGGGCGGCGCGAGCAGAAGGAGGACGAGTGGGCCTCGGCGTCGGCCGGTGCCGTCGAAGGCGTACTGGACTGGATCGGTCACCGCAACGGCCGCAACTCCGCCGGCGCGGACCTCGACAGCGGCGTCGGCGACCTCGACATCCCAGGCCTGGACGGCAACCCCTTCGATTTCGACCCCGGCCCCGACCGGTTCACCGGCCCGGCGCTCGCCGACGGAGACTTCACGTTCACCGGGATCTTCCCCGACCCGAAGACGTTCATCGGCAACATCACCTTCACCGGCACGCTGAACCCGCCGGGCGCACCGCCGCAGAAGACGACGTTCACGGGTTCGGGGGCGTTCCAGGGCAACTTCGACGGGGCGTTCGACAGGTCGCGGCTCGGCACCCGCAACGACATGATCGTGGGCGAGGTCAGGGGCAGCGGCCGCCTCGACGGGGACTTCCACCTGTCGGGCTCCTTCAGCCCGGTGCCCGGCACGGTCGGCGAGAGCACGTCTCCGCACACCCGGCCGGGGTCGGCCACCACGCCCTCGCCCGCCTCACCGCCGCGTCCCGGCTCCGCGCCGGCATCACCGCCGACCAGCGGCCTCACCGTCACCAGCCCGCCCACGCCGCCCACCTCTACCGCGCCGCCCGGGTCTACCGCGCCGCCCGGGTCCACCGCGTCTTCCGGGTCCGCGGCAACGACGGGGTCCACGGCGTCGCCGGGGAGCACCGCGCCGACATCGCCGGGCGCATCACCGTCGCCGACGGCACCGGCGGCCGACACGACGCCTGTTCACCCGCCGGTCATCGCCACCGAACCCGGCTCGTTCGCGCCGGTCACCGCCATGTCCGACGGCCCGGCGCCACACACCGAGATGTCGTCCGAGAGTGCGCCGGTGGCACACACCGCGGCGCGGACCGGCAGCCCGGCGGACACCGACAGCACACCACAGACCGGTTCGGACACTGCCGCGATCACCCCGTCCGCCACGTCGGCGACCCCATCGCCCGCGTCAGCCGACACCTTCACCGCCACCCCGACCCTGCTCGCACCAGGTCAAGGCGGCCTGCTCGGCAGGGGTGGGCCGGCACCCCGGCCGGGTGCCGCCCGCGACGGCAAGCCCGCCGGCGGCGAGCGCACCGTCGTCGTACGCGATCGGACCGTTCCGGCCGACGGCTGGCACACGGTGCCCGGCGGCTTCGCCCACCCGGCCGAGCGCGTCCTGGTCACCACCGACGGCAGGTGGAGCCCACTGCCGCCGTCGGCGCCGACCCCGGGCAGCCCGGACGCCTCCCTGGTGCGCGCCGACCTGTTCGGGCTCTACTTCGCCACCGGCGACACCGGCGTGCTGCACGTGCCGCTGCGCGCGGACCAGACGACGGCCCTCGCCGAGGGCGGCAGCACCGCGGCGAGGGCCGACGGCACGGCCGCCCTGGACGCCGACGCCGACGCCGCCGTGGACACGGACGCGATCGTCGACGGGACGGCGCTGACCGTGCAGACGGCCACCGCGCTGGCCGCGCTCGCGGTGATCGAGGACGGCAAGGTGCTGTTCCCCGGGCCGTACGGCGGCGCCGACGTGAACGCCGCACGGTGGGTGTCGGCGGGCAGGGGTTCGACCCGTGTCCTGGTGCACGCCCAAGGCGGCTTGGTCCGCGTGGGCGACAGCCTGCTGACGCCGCAGCAGTTCGCCCAGGTGCTGTCCGCGCTGCCACCGGGCACGCTGGGCAGCGCGATCGAGCTGATCAGCTGCAACACCACGCCCACCGCCGGGACCCTCGCCAGGGCGCTGGCCGTGGCACTGGACCGCCCGGTGGTGGGGGCGACCACTCCCGTGTGGACCGCCGTCGGTCCCGGCGCGCCCTCGTGGTCGCGGGCGATCGCCGCGACCGTGGACCCGTCCGGCCGGCTGCGGCCCCGGCTGGGTCCGGGCGGCGCGCCCGACGGCCGTTTCGTGCGCCACACGCCCGACGGTTCGGGCGGCCTGCGCATGGAGGACCTCGGCGGGACCCTCGACCCGGCCACCGCGGACTCGATCGACGTGACCGACGACGCCGCGGTCCTGCCCCCGGAGTCCACCCCGCACGCCGTCCCGCAGCCTGCCGGTGCGGTGAGCTGGCACCAGTGGGTCTCCCCCGTGGGCACGTTCGGGCCCGCGCAGAACACCCCGGTGCTGCTGCGGGTGCCGGGCATCATCGGCGGGCAGAACGTGCCGATCCACGACGTCGTCGACACCCGTGGTGTCCTGCGCGCGCACATCGCCGCCCAGCTGACCGCGCTGGCGCCACGGGGCTGGGACCAGCAGCAGCTCACCGACGCCGTCGACGCCCAGCTGCCGGACACCGTGCTCACCGAACGCGGCAGGTCGCTGTTCGACGGCTCGGGGTTGCGCGTCACCCTGGGCACGGGCCGCGACGCGATCGAGGTGCGCCTGACCGCGGTGGCGGGCGCACTGTCACGCTCGGCTCCCCTGCTGGGGTCGGACGCCTCGGCGGCGCAGGTGTCGGCGGGCAACAGTCCCGACCGGCGTACGCCGCAGCGCACCGCCGTCGACAACACCCGCAGCGAGAGCAGCGCGGGCAGCCTCACCGCCGCGGTCGGCTACTCGGCGGTGGGCATGTCCGACGCGCCGATCCCGGCCGTGCGGGTGGTCCCGCTGGGCTCGGTGTCGGTGCAGGGCACCAGCACCACCGTGCTGAGCCAGTCCGCGCAGACGCGGCTGCGCACCAATGAGGAGATCACCGCACCGGCCGCCGGCACCGCAGCGGCCCAGGCGCAGGCGTGGCAGACCACGGCGGCGGTGACCGTCGAGGCCACCCGGCGCGGACATGCCACCCAGGCGCTGCCCGGCGGCGGGAGCCTGCAGGTGACGGTGTCCGCGCTGAACGCGATGACCGCCCTGACCGCGGTGCCCGCAGCGGGCAACCAGCAGCCGCAGTCGCCGCAGCGGGGCTGGACGCTGCCGCCCAACGCGGTGCTGGAGACCACCTCGGTGCCCGGCGACCTGTTCGACTCCCTCGTCAACCACGGCCAGATCCCGCCGGGCTTCCGCAAACCCGGCAGCGACCACCGCGCCGCCCTGGCCGACCTGGCCAGGGCGGACACCCTGGGCCTGAACCGCCACGGGCTGGTCGTGCCGCCGGGTCAGCCCGCACCCGCCAACGGGACCGCCAACGCGGGCCTGTCCACGGACAAGATCACGTCACGGCGGGGCGAGGACACCCCGGCCTGGCAGCGGCCGTTCACGGCCACCCAGCGCGGCTACACGACGCTCACCGCCGTGGCCGGCACCCCCGTGCCCATGTTCAACCCGCTGGCCCTGCCCGGACGGGCCGAGTCCGCGATCCGGGCCGGCGCCTCCGGCAGCACCTCCACCAGCCACGACACCACGCTGCGGCTGCAGGGAACCGCCGGGGTGGGCGTGGCGTTCGGAGAGGACGTGCAGGACCCGCTCAACTACGGCACCTTCGCCGCGTCGGGCGTATTCGGCGTGGAACGCGGCTCGGGCAGCAGCAGCTCGACGGAGTTCTCGACGCAGATCGAAGCCAAGAGCAAAGTCACCGGCGACATGCTGCTCTACCGGGTGCCGCTGACGGTGTACGCCCACGACCACGTCGGCCGCACCGCATCGCCAGCCCGCCAGATCGGCACAGGTCCGGCACACGTCTACCTGTGGGTGACACCGCTGGACGCCCACCGCCTGGGCTACCCGGGCGCACCCGCCCCCACACCCGTACCGGCGCAGGCCACCGCACCCGCCTCGCCGCTGCCCCCGGCGATCGGCGCCTGGCAGCCGATGGCGCTGCCCGACGTCCGCGAGATCCGCACCACCGCCGACAACGGCACCCGGCTCTGGGACCGGGTCGTCGGCACCGTCAACGCCGTCGACCCCGACCTGCTGCCACGCCCCGGCGTCACCCCCGACCGGGCGCGGCTGCGCAACCTGCAGGCGCTGCAGAACGCCGTCACCCAGTCCCACCTGCGCGGCAACTGGCGAACCCTGCTCGAATCCGGGATCCGGGTATCCCTGGAACGGCCCTCCGACCTCACCCACGACACCATGCGCGCCTCGCAGTACGTCTCCATCGTGATCAGCGCCGAACTCAGCTCACCGCTCACCGCCGACGACGCCCACATCACCGGCACGCAGATCGAGGAGACGACCCGGGTCGCCCAGGCGCACACCGACGGACGCTCGGTCAGCCTCGGCGCCCGCGCCGGCGCGCAGGCCCAACTGGGCATGAGCACCGGCAAGGCGAGCACCGCCGCCAGCAAGGTCCGGTCGTTCTTCATCCGGTTCGGCGCGGTCATGTCCTGGCGGCACCAGCGGTCGCTGTCCGGCGGCACCGCCCCCGCCACCGGCCACCTGACCAAAGTCGACCGGGCGCTGCGCGCGCACTCCGCCGACCTGGCCTTCTCCGTCCGCGCCGAGTACGCCGACCGCCCGCGCACCCTCAACGCCCCGGCCAACCCCGTACCCGGCAGGTTCCACCAGGTCACCCTGCCCGGCCCGGCGCTGACCGTGGCAGGCGGATTCCGGGCCGGGCTGCCGGAGTTCGACCAGGTGCACCAGCTCGCGGCACCCGGCGGCCCGCCCCGGGTGGAAATCGTCGACACCGCGGCCGCGCCCCAGGCCGCGCCCGTCCACATCGAAGGGCCGCACCAGTACCTCGACGCGCACATCGCCGACGACGCCCTGTTCACCGCCGCGGACATCGCGCTGGGCGAGGCGATCACCCGCGAACAGCCCGGTCCCGGCCCCCGCTCGGTGCGCGGCCGCGTCGGGCGGCTGTGGAGCGGCTGGCGCAGCACCGCGGGCGTGGCGTCGACGAGCGGGCAGACCTACACCTACCAGTCCACTCCGGTGACCGAGCCGGGCTCGCCTGCCGAGATGGCCGTACGCAACCGGCTCACCCCCGACGCGATCCGCTCCGCGCTCGACGTGTACGAGCGCGGCGGCGGCCCCGCGACGGTGCTGCGCGGCGGCACGTTCACCGACATCGTCGGCGACCTCACCATGACCGTGCAGCTGGCCAACCCCCGGCGCGCGATGACCGCCAACACCGGCTACAGCATCTACGACTCCGCGGAGGTCACCGACAAGACCGAATCGGGCCGCCGCAAGGAGAGCGGTCTGGACATCACGGCCGCCGTACAGATCAACAGCGAGGCGGCCCCGTCGAGCACCACCGACCCCCGCGGCGTGCACCGGGTCACCGCCCTGCCGCAGGTCGGGCACAGCTCCCGCACCGGCGAGCGCACCGAGGCCGAGAACGTGCACGGCATCGCCCGCCGCGAAGTCGTGGAGAACCAGGTCAGCACCGCGATGCTCGCCGACCTGGTCATCACGTTCACCGGTGGGCTGTCCGCGCGCAACGTCATCGCGTCATCGCACACCCCGGACGTGACCGTGCGCGTCACCGCACCGGACTCGCTGCTGTTCCTGGTCACCGAGACCGAAGCGGCCAGGCTAGTGGCGGTCGCCAACCAGCAGCCCGCACCGGCCGCGCCCGCGGCGGCGCCGGCCGCGACCCGGATGCCGCCGTTCCTCTCCCGCATGCTGGGGCTGGGTGTCGTACACCGGGCGGTGCCGCCGCACGATCCGGTGCCCCCACCCGCCAACGCCCCCGCCGGCACCCCGCCGCAGCCGTCGCTGCGCGACCGGTTCGCCGACTCGCTGCCGCAGGCCGTGCCAGCGCGCATCCGCGGACGGGCCGCCGACATGGCCGCCGACCTGATCACCCTGCACCGGCTCAAACCGACCGTCGACGGCCTCTACGACGGTGGGGTGTCCGACACGTTCACCATCGACGGCGTGCTGTACCGCGACGAGGTCAAGGTCGTGGTCGAGGCGGCCGCGAGCAACCACCGCGCGGCCGCCGAGCAGGTCCCGGCCGCGCTGCGCGCGTCGCTGTTCAGTTCGGCGGCCACCGGGACCAAATGGCAGCGGTTCCGCCAGCGGGTGATGGGCCTGAGCGTTCCCGCGATCTACGGCGGCGGCTCCCGGCTCACCACCGGCGAAGGGGCCGGCACCGGCCTGCAGTCGGTGCCGCTGGGCCTCACCGCGGCGGTCAACAAGGTGCGCCACTGGTCACGGCTGAAGGCCGCCAGCCGCAACACGTCCGGCTACGTGGAGAAGTCCGGGCCGCTGACCGGCGTCGACGCCGACCACACGTACACCGTGACCGTCACCCGCCAGCGCGTGTCCACGAAACTCGGCGTGGCCACGGTCGCGGTCGGCGCCGCCACCCACTTCCTCGACGGCATACGCCGCCAGGTCTGGCCGGGCACCCCGGTCGTGCAGCACAACGCGGTCACCCTCGCGGTGCCGGTCACCTCGACCGACCGCCCGGCGGGCCTGGACACCAAGCTCAACGGCATCGGCCGGACCGCACCCGCCCGCGACACCCCGCCCGCGGTCACGCACACCCCCGGCGGGGACGGCGGCACACCGGCCTGGAGCCTGCCGCCGGGCACCTCGTACTCGCTGGAAGGCGTGGTCGCGGGCGCGGCGCTGCGCGACGCGATCACCCGTGCGTTCACCCCGGCCGGGACGAGCACGCCGCGGCTGCTGACCGACTACGTCACCGACCTCGTGCTCGACCGGATCACCGGCGGCGAGACGATGCTGCCGCGGGTGCAGACGATGCTCGACGGCGAACTGCGTTCAGGCGACCTGTTCGACGACTCCGGGCTCGTCGTCCGGCTCGGCGGTTTCAAAGTCACCGCCCGGCTGCACGGCAGACCACTGCTGCTGTCCCAGAGCACCACGGTGGAGCAGGAGGCCCAGCACGAGGTAGGCGAGATCGAACGCGAGTCCGGATCGTCGGGCGTGGACGTCAACGCCGGCGCTGCGGGCGTGCGCTCCGGAGCGGTCATCGGGTCCCAGCCGGACACCGACGCCGCCCGCCGGGCGTTCGACTGGCAGCCGAACGAGCTGCTGGCCGACATCGCGCCCGGTTCCGGCGGCCGCGACAGCGCCTCCTCCGGCGACGGCCTCAGCGGCGGCACGAAGATCAAACAGAAGAACCGGTCCGGGGTGTACGGCGTCGGCCTGGCCCTGTACGTCGAACCCGACCACATCGACGGCCGCCTGCCCCTGGTCGAAGGACAGCTGCCGGTGACCCCGACGTCGGTGGTCGTCGACTGGGGCGCCCAGCTGCGCCTGTGGGCCGGCGACGTGAACGCGATGGGCATGTTCGGCTGGCGCGAACGCCTCAACGACCCCGCGGACCTCACCGGCGTCGCCGTCGACCCCGGCACCCACCTGGCGGTCGTGAACGGGCAACTGCACCTGGCACCGGGCGCCGGGCCACCGGTCGGCGACATCACCGACCTGCCCTCGGACTCCGGCGCGGTCCTGGTCGTCGACGCCGGGGTCACCGACGCGCAGGCCGCCGCGTTCGTCACCGCGCTGCCGCCCACCGCGCGGCCGCCGGCGATCCGCGCGGACGGCCATACCCCCGCGCAGGCGGCGACCCTGGCGACCGCGACCGGCGTGCCGGTCGTCGTGGCCAACGGCGCGCGGGCCCTCGCCCCGAACACGGGCGTGACCGTCCGGCCCGGAACCGACCTGGCGCGCGACCCCGGCTGGCCGGCCGTCGTCGAGGAGATCCGCCACACGCCCCACCAGAACGGCCCGGTCACGACGACTCCGGCCGGCGTGCGCCCGGTCGGCACGTGGGCGCTGCCCGGCCACGGCCTCCTCCCGGTGCCGGACAGCCCCGGGGTGTTCACCCTGGCCGCGCACCCGGGTGTCCGGGTCGAGGCGACCGCCTCCGGGCTGTGGATCCGCGACGCCGCCGACCCCGCCGCCGCGGACACCCGCACCGCGCACGACGCCCCGGCCGTGCCCGCCGGACCGGTGCTGCGGGTGCAGGCCGACAACCAGGCCCTGCGTGACGCCGCTAACCATGTGCTGGCTCACCTGGACCCGGACCTGGCCCGGCAGGCGATGGTCCACCGGCCCCACCCCCCGGCAGGCACCGACCCGCTCGTCCCCGCCGCGGCCTGGACCGACCGCGACCACCTCGACGCCCGCCACCGCGCCGCCGCCGACCTCGACCACCCCGACCCGACCAGCGGGCGGACACCCCGCCAGACCGCCACCGCCGCCGCCGCGGCAGCCGCGGCCGTACGCGACTGGCTCACCCCACCGGCATCCGCCCAGCCCACACCGCGCGCCGTCGCCGACACCGCGATCGCGGCCTACGACACCGAGCTGCGCCGCCGCCGCCAGGACTGGGACAGCGCGGTCGCCGCCCTGGCGCCGCAGCCCACCCCGGCCCAGCTCCAGGCCGTCCGCGACGCCGCGGCACGACTCGATCCCGGCCAGCCCGCCAACGCCCCCCTGCGCCGGCTTCGAGACACCGCCCAGGCGGCCGTCGACGCCCTCGCCGCACTACGCGACACGGCCCGGCAGCACATCCGTACCCTGGCCGGCCACCAGCACACCATCGTCCGCGTCCAGCCCGCCCTGGCCGCATACCAGCAGGCCGCCACCGCTGCGGTCGGTTCGGTCACCCGTGTGGTCAACACCGGTCTCCCACCCGGCACCCGCCCGCCGCAGCGCGCCACCGACCTGATCACCGAGGCCACCGCCGCGCAGACCGAAGCCGACGGATTCGCGGCGACCGGCACCGACCTGGCCCGCCAGCGCCGCGCCGCCGACGCCGCCGCGCTCGACCACGACAACGCCTACACCGCGGCCACCAACGCCCTGGCAGCCGCCGCTCCCGTCGACGCCGCCGCACTGCTGACCGCCCACGCCGATCTGCTCGGCGTCGCCGACACCGCCAGCCGCGACGCCTACCGGCGCACCCAGGAAGACCTCGACACGGCGACCACCCGCCGTGATGAACTCGACGGCGCGCGGACCGCCCAGCACGGCACCGTCAACCAGGCCATGGCCGCCTGGACAGGTCAGGTCACCGCGTTCACCACCGCCGCACCGGGCCACGACACCGCCCGCACCGAAGTCGGCACCACGCTGCAAGGGCTACGCGACCGCATCCGCGACTACGACGCCGCGAACCTGGGCGGCTCCCGGCTCAGCGCCGCCGGCACCACCACCACGCGCCTCAACGAGGTCGCCGACCAGCTCGCCGACCGCCTGACCGGCTGGGACACCGCCCGGCAGCAGCTGCACGACACCCTCACCGCCCCGGTCCTCGACGTCGACGCCGTCAACACCGCGCTCGACGCCGTGGCCGACGCCCGCAGACACGTCGAGAGGGCGGCAGGCGCACTCACCCCGGCCGTACGCGCCGTGCCCGGTTGGACCGGGCAGATGCCAGGCACCATCGTCCAGCGCAATCGGGCCGTCCTCGCCCTGAGCGGGGCCGCCGAGTCGCTCGACCGGCAGGCGCGAGCGCTGGTCGGCGCGCTGCCCGCCCCGGCGCTCACCACCACGCTGGGCACCCTCGATCAGGCCCGCCGCACCCTCGCCGAACTCACGCACCTGCTCGAACAGGCGCAACGAACCTTCACCGGCGCCGCCGAACGCCACCGTGGCGACCGCCGCCGCGCGGCCCTGACCGCCTGGCAGCAGGCCCTGGCCGACCTGACCCGGCTACTGGCCACACTGGCCCGCTGAGCACCGAACGGAGACCGCCTTGACCACCCCAGCCGACCCGGCGTCCTGGCACCGCCTACTGCTGCTGCTGTCCGGCCGGATCCCCGACGGGCTGCTCGTCCAGGCCCGCGAACTGCTCGCCCACGAACAGCACGACGAACTCGCCCAGCAGGTCGGCACCTGGGTCCCGGCGATGGAACTCGCGTTGCCCGCCGACGCCGCCGCGCTGCTCGGGACCACTGCCGCCGACCCCGTGCACGACGTACCACCGCCGTACGGGCTCGCCCCGGTCAGCCCGAGACTGCTCACCACACACGGCGACCGGGTGCCGCAGACACTGGACCTCACCGGCCCCCACGACCCGCACGACGAGATCCGCGAACTCGACACCCTGGACCTCACCGCGTCGGCCGCGGCCGCATCGCTGCCCCGGACCGCCGGGCTGTGGCGGGTGTGGCGCTACCCCACGGCAGCCACACCGTGGGCCGAGCCCAAACGGATGTACGTCGTCGAGGTGAGCGCCGGGCCGCCGACGGCGCTGCCCCAGGTCACCCTGGCCATGCAGGAGGCGCTCACGGCCGCCGGGGAGCCCGATCCGCTGGTGGAGTCCTATACCGACGGTATATCTCTGCCCCCGTTCCAACGCCGCGCCAGGGCCTACGGCGCACTGCTCTGGGCGGCGAGCCCCGCCGAGCCGATCACCCTGGCCCGCGTCTACGACGGCGCCGACCCGGCCACCGGACCCTACTTCGACCCGGCGCATCCCCTCGTACCCGACGATGACGAACGCGCCAGGTTGCGGGCCTACCTGACCGGCGGCGTCCCCCTGCTGGCAACCGCATCGCTGATGGCCGACGCCGTCGACCCCCGGCACGGCGACGTGGTGCCGATGACGTTCCGCACCGACGGCCGCTGGATCTGGACCGAAGCGACCGCTTACTACCTGGACCGGCACCGGCTCGCACCCGACCCCGAGCTCACGGCCTGGATCCGCGCGAACGGCTTCCGGCACCCCCACGTCGACGGGGCCGCCCTGCACCGGGCGACCGCGGCACTGCTCGCATCGTGATCCCCGGCGTACAGGTCAGCGCGGCGCGGCCGCCCGGTCGGCCAGACCAAGCCAGATGGCGATCACCTCGGCGCGGCTACGGGCCCCGAGCTTCGTGTAGATGTGGTTGATGTGGTTCTTGACCGTCTTCTCGGTGACGTAGAGCCGGGCTGCGATCTCCCGGTTGGTGCGACCGCAGACGATGTGCTCCATCAGCTCCGCCTCGCGCCGCGACACCCGGGCCCGGGGACTCGGCTCCGGTACGGGCTCCGGCGTCGGCTCCGGCTCCGGAACGGACTGGGTGCGGAACGACTCGACCATCGCCGCGACCGCGCCGGGCGACAGGTACGGCCGCCGGTCCGCCGTGGCGACCACCGCGGCCACCAGGTCGGCCGCGGCGAACTGCCCGTGGATCAGGTAGCTGGTCGCGCCGTTGCGGAACGCGTGCTCGACCAGGTGCCGCTCCTCGCTGTGCGACACGACCAGCACCAGGGCCTGGTCCGGCAGCGGGGGCGCGGCATCGTCGTCTGCGGCCAGAGCGCCGTGGCCCGCCACGATGACGTCCGGCGACAGGCTCCTGGCCCGGCTGACCGTCTCGGTCCGGTCGCCCGCCTCCCCGATCACCGAGATCATGTCGCTGCCCTCCAGCACCGCGCGTATGCCCAGCCTGACCAGCATATTGTCGTCGCTGATCAGGGCGCGCACGCGAGTCACCGGACTGCTGGGGGCATGCGTGATCATGTGGCTCTCCTAGGTCGGTGGCCGGTGGAGCGGGGGTTGCCCGTAGCTCTTCCCACCAGCAACGTAGGCGGGCCTACGGAAGCGCGGGTGGCGCGCCGGTGAACGGTTGCCCCGCTGCACATAGCCATCCATCTCGTATGGCCGCCCGACCGGGCCGTACGGGCACGGTGACCCGGGCCGACGTCGTTTGGTTCCGGTAGGCCCGGCCCAAGGCTGGCTAGGGACCGACCGACCCGCAGCCGGCCCCGCCCGCCCGGCGCAGGGGTGGCGCGCCGAAGGACACAGGACCGGCAAAGAAAACCGTTTGCGAGGGCTGGGCAGTCCTGACACGGTGCGAGTTCCGTATCACCCGTGAGGTTCCGATGACGATCTACTTCTATGGTGCTGATGAAGTGCCCTACGGATGCTTCTCGAACTTCTCCGATCACGGCTTCCACCTCGACGGGGTCTGGTGGCCGACCTCGGAGCACTACTTCCAGGCGCAGAAGTTCAACGGCACCCGCCGCGCGGATCTCATCCGACGTGCGCACACGCCGTTGCGGGCAGCGGAGCTGGGCCGTGACCCGTCCGAACCGCTGCGCAGGGACTGGGAGCGGGTCAAGGACGACGTGATGCGCCGCGCGGTGGCAGCCAAGTTCCACGCCCATGCCGATATCCGGGACATTCTGCTGTCCACCGGTGACGAAGAGATCGTCGAAGACACCACCACCGACCACTACTGGGGTCGGGGCAGGACCGGAAAGGGAAAGAACATGCTCGGGCGGATTCTGGTGCGCACGCGTAACCAGTTGCGCGCCTGAACACCGATGCGATTCTCCGCATCCTCCCGCCGAACGGCATAGGCTGCGCGTCATGGGCGTGAAGCTGCTGCCGGCCGTCGACCGCATCGCCGTCGCGTGGCGCAACGGCGGCGGAATCACCCGGGAGATCTTCGTCCATCCCGGTGGTGCCGACGACTTCCGGTGGCGGCTGAGCATCGCCGATGTCGTCGTGGACGGCCCGTTCTCGGCCTTCCCGGGCTACCGGCGCGTGATCACGGTCCTCACCGGCGCGGGCATGCGCTTGACCGTCGACGGTGTGGGGCACGACGTAGGACCGCTGGAGCCGTTCGAGTTCGACGGCGGTGCCCAGACCACCTGCACACTGCCGGGTGGGCCGATCAGCGACCTCAACCTCATCGTGCGGGCAGGCGATCGGGGTGCGGTCCGCGTCGTCGACGTCACCGGACCGCTGACCGTCACCGGCCCGGCCGCGATCGTCGTGGTACGCGGGTCCGCGACCGTGGACGGGCATCCGGTGCACACACCCGACGCCGCGCTCGTGGACCGCGCGACCGACACGGCGCTGCACCCGCACGGCACGACGACCATGGCCCTGATCGACCTGCCCTAGTCCCTCCCGGCGGCGGCGGTGTGTCAAGCCGCGGCCAGCCGGTCCACCAGCAGCCGCACCCTCAGCTCGGCGTGCTCGGGCAGCAGGCGGCCCGTGCGCGTCAGGGTCGCCAGGCCGTGCAGGGACGCCCAGAACACCTCGGTGAACAGCCCTGGGGCGACGCCCTCCCCGGCGACCTGGCTCAAGCTCTCCATCAGCGCGGCGAAGGCGTCCTTCAGCGGTTCCGGGGTGTGCTCCTGCGCGTACGCCAGACCGCCGTCGAGCTGGAACAGGGCGTCGTACACCGCCGGGTTGCGGGCGGCGAAGTCGAGGTAGGCGTGGGCCAGGGCGGTGACCTTGGCCCGCGGGTCGGCCTCGGCGGCTGTCGCGGCCCGCACCGCTGCGGCCATCTCGGTGGCGCCCTGCATGGCGACGGCACCGATGATCTCCCGCTTGCCGCGGAAATGGCTGTAGAGCACGGGCTGGCTGTACTCGATGCGTTCGGCGAGCCGACGGGTGGTGACCGCGTCCCATCCCTGCTGTTCGGCGAGTTCGCGGGCGGTCGCCACGATGAGACGCTCGCGGATCGCCTGCTCGCGCTGTTTACGGTCCTGTACCGACATGAACGGATCCTAGCACCGCTAGACAATCAAGCGCTGACACTGCTAGCGTCGCATCATTCGCTAGCAACGCTAGATTTTGGAGGAACAGTCGTGCTCAACGCACTCGCGGTCGCCACCGTCGTGATCGTCGGCCTGATGGTGGGGGTGGAGTTCTCCGTCGCCTTCATCATGAACCGGATTCTGGACGCACTCCCCGAGGACAGCGGCCAGCTCGGCCACGCCCACGGCGGCCGGATGCTCGGCGCCCTGATGCCGTTCTGGTACATCGGCTCGCTCGTGCTCACCGCGATCTGGGCCGCGGCCGGATGGCACCAGCACAGCGCCGGACTCGTCGTCACCGCGGCCGGCCTGCTCGTCGTCAGCGTCGTCATGTCGATCCTGCTGCTCGTCCCGATCAACAACCGGAACAAAACCTGGACCCCCGAGACCCGGCCCGCCGACTGGAAGCAGCAGCTGAACCAGTGGGGGCGCTACCACTACGTCCGGGTCGCCGTCGTCATCGCCGCCTTCACCCTGCTCGTCGCAGCGCTCGTCTGACCAAGAGCCACTAGGAGGAACACCGTGTCTCCCAAGAAGATCAAACCGTCCTGGCCGCCGCGTTCATCCTCTTCATCCTCTGGTTCGGCGCCACCTACATCCTGAGCCCGGAGACGATCGCGCCGGGCTTCGGCCTGCCGAGCTGGCCGGCCGACGACGGCGGCGGCTTCCTGATCATCAAGGGCATCCGCGACGTCGTCCTGGCCCTGGTTCTGGCCATCCTGCTGGTGACCGGCCACCGCCGGGCGCTGGCCTGGGTGCTGCTGGTGGAGTCGCTCGCCGCCTACGGCGACATGGCCAACGTGCTGGCCCACCACGGCTCGGCGGCCACCGCGCTCGGAGTCCACGGCCTGACCGCGACCCTCATGGTGGTCACCGGCCTGCTGATGATGCGCGAGACCCGCGCGTCCGACGCCGCCGCGGCACCGCCCACCCCGCAGCCCGTCTAGTCGTCTCGAACCAACGGGACAAGGCGCGACGCCGCCCTGCCGCCCAGCGGCCGGGCGGGCCGCGCGCCGCCGATGAGCAAGGGCACCGACAGTAGGCTGAGGACGGTCCGGCCAAACGCGCTGCGACGCATCGAGGGAGAGCCACGAGATGAGACCGCTTCGATACTCGATCAACGTCACACTCGACGGCTGCTGCCATCACGAGGCGGGGCTCGCCCCCGACGAGGAGTCGATGCGCTACTGGACCGCGGAGATGGCACGAGCCGATGCCCTGCTGTTCGGCCGGGTGACCTACGAGATGATGGAGTCGGCCTGGCGGCGGCCGACCACGGGCACGTGGCCGGACTGGATGGGTGAGTGGCAGATCCCGTTCGCCGAGACCATCGACCAGGCGAAGAAGCACGTCGTGTCGAGCACGCTGAGCGGGGTCGACTGGAATGCCGAGCTGGTCCGAGGCGACTTGGGGCAGGCGGTTCAGCGGCTCAAGCAGCAGCCGGGCGAGGGCCTGTTCGTCGGTGGCGTGACGCTGCCACTGGCGTTGGCGGATCTGGAACTGATCGACGAGTACGTGTTCGTCGTGCAGCCGGTCCTTGCCGGACACGGGCCGACGCTGCTCGCCGGTCTGCGCGAGCGCATCCAGCTCGAACTCGTGGATCGTCACGAGTTCCGGTCTGGGGCGGCCGCTCTGCGATACCGACCCGCGCGGGCAACGGCTTGAGGTGCACGTCGGCCGCTGCCGATAGCTGACGTCCTGGCGTTGACAGTGTACGGACCCGGCCCTACAGTTCTTCTCAGTTAGAGTTAATCTCGATTCGAGAAGGACATGCGATGGTCTCCGAGCGCGAGTTCCTCGACGGCTACGACCCGCGGGCCTACCCGGCGGTCGCGGTCACCGTCGACGTCGTCACGCTGACCATCCGCGACGGCGTGCTGCACGTGCTGCTGGTCGAGCGCGGCGAGCAGCCCTACACCGGCCGCCTCGCCCTGCCGGGAGGCTTCGTCCGCGAGGAGACCCTCGACGAGGCGGCACTGCGCGAACTCGCCGAGGAGACCGGCATCCTGCCCCGCGTGCACCTGGAACAGCTCGCCACGTTCGGCGACCCGGGCCGCGACCCGCGCATGCGGGTGATGTCGGTCGCCTATCTGGCCTTCGCGCCGCGCCTGCCCGAGCCGACCGTCGGCGGTGACGCCGCCGCTGCCCGCTGGGTCCCGGTCGCCGCCGCGACCGGCCTCGCGTTCGACCACGACACGATCCTGGCCGCCGGACTCGAGCGCGCCCGAGCCAAGATCGAGTACACGCCGCTGGCGACCGCGTTCGTCGGCGAGGAGTTCACGATCGCGCAGCTGCGCGGGGTCTACACGGCGGTCTGGGGGGAGGAGCCGCACGCCGGCAACTTCCACCGCAAGGTGCTGTCCGTGCCGGGTTTCGTCGAGGACACCGGCGCGACGACCCGGCGCGGCGGCGAGCGCGGCGGCCCTCGGGCCAAGCTCTTCCGGGCCGGCGACGCCCGCATCCTGCATCCGGCGCTGCTGCGACCCTCGGCGGAGGAACGGCGATGAGCGGCTTCGACGACGCGGTCACCCGCGTGCTGGCGGCCCGCTCCCCCGCCGACCTGTTCACCGGCGGCGACGGCGGGCACGCGTACCGGACGCTGGCCAAGGTCCTGCACCCGGACGCCGCACCGGCCGGCTCGACCGCGACCGCGACGCACGCGTTCGCCCGGCTCGCGGACTTGTGGGCCGCGCACCGCGACGGCACGACCATGGCCACCCGCCGCGGCTCCTACCGCGTCGGGCCACTGGCGTACGCGGGCGACATCGCCGACCTGTACACCGTCGACGGCGGCACGGCGCTGCTGAAGCTGCCCCGGCACCCGGCCGACAGCGACCTGATGCGCCGGGAGGCACACGCCCTGACCCGGCTGCGCAGTCACGGCGAGGCACGCCACCGCGGGTACGCCCCGGAGCTGATCGAGTCGTTCACCCACCGCGACCCCGCCGGCGGCACGCAGCGCGCCGCCACGATCCTCGCCCACCAGGACGGCTTCGTGAACCTCGCCCGGGTGAAGCAGTCCTACCCCGACGGCGTCGACCCGCGCGACGCGGCCTGGATGTGGCGGCGGCTGCTCGTCGCCGTCGGCTACGCCCACCGCGCCGGTGTCGTGCACGGCGCGGTCGTGCCCGACCACGTGCTGATCCACCCCGTCGAGCACGGCCTCGTGTTGGTCGACTGGTGCTACAGCGTCACCGAACCCGGCCAGACGGTGCCCGCGCTGGCCGCCGAGTATCTCGACCTCTACCCGCCGGAGGTGGCCGGCAAGCGCCCCGCCAGCGAGGCCACCGACATCCACCTCGCCACCCGGTGCATGACCTGGCTCATGGGCGACCGGACGCCACCGGCCCTGGCCCGGTTCGCCCGCGGCTGCACTCTGCCCGACCCGAAAGCGCGCCCGCACGACGCGTGGCGGCTGCTCGCCGAACTCGACGAGTTGCTCGCAGCGCTCTACGGGCCCCGCACCTTCCGACCCTTCACCCTCTGAGGAGCAGAACATGGGAAGCGGACGATGGTCCACCGACGTCTACGCCGCCGCCGCCGGCTACCGCGCGGCGACCGGCACCAGCGCCTTCGCCTACAGCGACTCCGGCGCGCGCACCGTGCACGACGCCCTCGGCCCGCACGGCGTCCGGGTCCGCGAAAGCCGCGACAGCGACCAGCACCCGCAGTCGACGCCGATCGCGATCCTGTTCGACGTCACCGGGTCGATGGGCTCGGTGCCGCGCGTGCTGCAGACCAAACTGCCGGAACTGTTCGGCCTGCTCATCCGCAAGGGCTACTGCACCGACCCGCAGATCCTGTTCGGCGCGATCGGTGACGCCACCTGCGACCGCGCGCCGCTGCAGATCGGGCAGTTCGAGTCCGACAACCGCACCGACGACGATCTCGGCCGGATCCTGCTCGAAGGCGGCGGAGGCGGCCAGCGCCGGGAGTCCTACGAGCTGGCCATGTACTTCATGGCCCGGCACACCGACCTCGACGCCGTCGCCCGCGGCCGCCGCGGCTACCTGTTCATCATCGGCGACGAGATGGCCTACCGGAAGGTCAAGCCCGACGAGGTGGGCCGCGTCGTCGGCGCCTCGATCCCCGAACCGATCAGCACCGAGGCGATCGTCGCCGAGCTGCGGCGCAAGTACGACGTGTACTTCATCATGCCCGCGCAGGCCAGCTACACCGGCGACGCCGAGATCCTCGGGTTCTGGCGCAAGCTGCTCGGCCAGAACGTCATCGAACTCGACGACCTCGACGCCGTCTGCGAGACGATTGCCCTCACCGTCGGGCTCGGCGAGGACACCACCGACCTGGACTCCGGCCTGACCGACCTCGCCGACGCCGGGTCGGCGGCCGGCCCGAGCGTCGGCAAGGCGCTCGCCCCGCTCGGCAGCACCCGCGGCGCCCTGGTGCGCTCGCCGCTGCCCGCCGGTTTCGGCGGCCGGGCCGCGCCGGTGACCCGGCTGTGAACACGCCCCGCCACGTCATCGTCGTCGACCTCGGCTACGGCGACGCCGGCAAGGGCACCATCGTGGACTGGCTCTGCGCGACCCGGCCGGTGAGCACCGTGATCCGGTTCAACGGGGGAGCGCAGGCCGCCCACAACGTGGTGACGCCCGACGGGCGTCACCACACCTTCGCCCAGTTCGGGTCCGGCACCCTGCACGGGGTCCGGACCCACCTGTCCCGGTACATGATGGTCGACCCCCTCGCCCTGGCCGCCGAGGCCGCACACCTGGCCGAACTGGGCGTCGCGGCGCCGTTCGAGCTGCTCACCGTCGACCGGCAGGCGCTGCTGACGACACCGTGGCACCGGGCCGCCAACCGGGCCCGCGAAGCCGCGCGCGGCGACGACCGGCACGGGTCCTGCGGCATGGGCGTCGGCGAGACCGCCGCGTTCGCGCTGGCCCACCCCGACCTGGCCGTCCGCGCCGGCGACACCGGATCCGCGGCCGTGCTGGCACGCAAGCTGGGCGCGGTCCGGGACGCGCTGACCGCCGAACTCGGCCCGCTCGACGCGCCGCCGGTCGCCGCCGTCGCCGAGGCGTTCCGGTGGTTCGGGGCCGCGGTCCGGCTGGTGCCGTCGTCGCGGCAGGCGCTGTCCGGCCCGTGCGTGTTCGAAGGAGCCCAGGGTGTACTGCTCGACGAATGGCGCGGCTGGCACCCGTACACGACCTGGTCCACGACCACCTTCGACAACGCCGAGACGCTGCTGGCCGAGAACGGCGACAACGGCGCCCTGCGGCTCGGCGTCGTGCGCACCTACACGACCCGCCACGGCACCGGGCCCCTGGTCACCGAGGACGCGCGGCTCACGGCGGCGCTGCCGGAACGGCACAACGGCCACGGTCCGTGGCAGGGCGCGTGGCGGGCGGGCCACTTCGACGCCGTCGCCCACCGCTACGCGGTCGAGGTCTGCGGCGGCGTCGACGCGCTCGCCGTCACCCACCTGGACGCGGCCGAACGCCACGGACTGAAGATGTGCCTGTCGTACGGGCAACTGGACCGGATCGTGCCCGGCGAGCACGGCGACCTCGCGTACCAGGAAAAGCTCACCCAGACGCTGAGCACCGCCACGCCGGTCTACACCGGACTCGGCGACGTCGGCGAGGTGCTCGGTGCTCCGATCGCGGTCACCTCGCACGGCCCGACCTGCGCGGACAAGAGCCAGCGGTCGGCTACAGCGGCTTGACCAGCCACACACATGGATCGGCCTGGTCGTGGCGGACGCCTGCGTGGTCCAGGTAGTGCCAGCGATCCAGGTAGCGGCAACCGGTGACCGTGTAGCCCAGCCGGAGGTAGAGGGCGGCAGCTCGCGGGTTGTCGTCGGCGACGCCGAGACCGATCAGCGCGACCCCGACCCGACGGGCCCGCTCCTCCGCCTCGGCGACCAGCGCGGTGCCGACGCCGCGGCCTTGATTGCCCGGCGGCCACACCTGGAGGCCGTTGATCTCAGGGCAGTCGAACGCGGCGCGGACGGCGGGCTCCTTGGGGCCGTTCCACAACACCTCGCAGGAGCCGAGCGGGCCCTCGGCCGACCAGGCCACCAGGAACGAGCTGGTCCCGGCGGCGTGCCGGTCGAAGCGCGTGCCATGCGCGCGGTTGCGACCCGTGGGCTGCCACTCTTCCAGGCGGTCGATGTCCTCGGCGGTGCAGTCGCGGATCTCCATGGCGGCACGGTAGACGCCGCGACGCCGTCCGGCGAACGGATTCGACGCCGATCGCGGCATAAGCTCACCGGCTGCCGGGTTGCCATGGACAGAAACGAACAAGGGAGCTCACCTGTGGTCCGCGAGTTGCGACTGGTCGTCACGGCATCCGACTACGACGAGGCGCTGCGGTTCTACCGCGACGTGCTCGGCATGGACGAATTGGGCGCGTTCTCGTCTCCGGGCGGGCGGGTCACCATCCTGGACGCGGGGCGGGCGACGCTGGAACTGGCCGATCCGCCGCATGCCGCGTACGTCGACGAGGTCGAGGTGGGCCGCCGGGTCGCCGGGCACATCCGGGTCGCGTTGCAGGTCGACGACGCCACCGCCGTGACCGCCGTGCTGGCCGGGAACGGGGCGCAGGTGATCGCGGAGCCGGTGCGCACACCGTGGGACTCGCTCAACGCCCGCCTGGACGGCCCGGCCGGACTGCAGTTGACGATCTTCGAGGAGTTGGACCGGCTCGGCCAGGGCTGACCGAGCCGGTAGGAGCGAATGCCTTCAAGACGCCGGCAGACCGGAAGAGGCGCGACCGATACCGACGGCGACACACTGTCCCGATTAGACTGCCGGATTCCACAGGTAGTGGGGAATCGAAGCGGGGGCGGGAATGAGCATCGACGATCGGATCGAACGGGCCAGGGAGGTCTATGCGCGGGCGGTGTTCGGAGGCGATACCGGAGCGCTGGGCGAGGCCGAACGGGGCCTGGATGCGGTCGAGGCTGATACCGCGTTGGCGCGTGGGCTGATCCTGCATGCGCGGTTCCAGAGCGCGGCCGTCGACGCCGCCGAGGATCCGGCGGAACTGCCGCTGTTCGAGCGCGCGTTCGAGCTGTACCGGGCCCTGGGCGACACACGCGGCGAGGCCGAGGCGTTGTTCTGGATCGGTTGCGTCCATCAGTTCATCCGGCGTGACGACGAGACCGCGGTGCCGTACCTCGAGCGGGCCGACCGGCTGGCGGCGCAGACCGGCGACAAGCCGACGCAGGCGGAGGCGCTGCGGCACCTGGGCATCGCGGCGCACGCGGCCGGCCGGCTGGACGAGGCGCGCGAGCGGCTGGAGGAGTCGTCCCGGCTGCGGCGCGAGGTGGGGGCGCTGCCGGGCGTGGCTTCCAACATGATCGGGCTGGCCTACATCGCCGCCGCGCAGGACCGCCGCACGGACGCGCTGGCGATTCTCGACGAGGCGGCCGCCATCGCCGGCGCGCACGGTGCCCACGCGATCGTGCGCCACATCGAGCAGGCCAGGATCCGGATTTAGACAGTCCGGGCCGCGCAGCGCCGGCGTCCGAATGCCGCCATCGGCGGCACGCCGGAACCGTGGTGCCGTGACCGTGAACGTTCGCCGTGTCGAGTGAAACCGCGCGGGCCGGCGGCCTCGCGGTCGCCGCGAATCCGGTTCGACGGCCATCCGGGCCCGGCCTACGATGCGGCGATGGGTTCCCCACCGACTGTCCGGCCGGCCCAGGTCGAGGACATCGCCCAGATGGCGCGCGTTCATGTGCGGTGCTGGCAGGAGACGTATCGGGGACTCATGCCGGATGCGGTCCTTGATGATCCGGGTTTCCCGACTGTTCGGGAGCGGTTCTGGACTGCCGCGTTGACCGATGAGCGGTACCGCGGGAACCGGTCGGCTGTGGCCGAGCGGGACGGCGGGTTGATCGGGATCGCGATGTCGGGACCGCCGCTGGACGTTGCGGCGGGGTGGCAGAGGCAGCTGTATGTGCTTTACGTGTACGCAGCCGACCACGGCACGGGTGTCGGGCCGGCACTGTTGCGGGCGGTGATCGACCCGGCAGAGTCGGCGGCGCTGTGGGTCGCCGATCCGAATCCTCGCGCGCAGGCGTTCTACCGCAGGCACGGCTTCGTCGCCGACGGGACGGCCCTGGTCGAAGACGGGGTACGGGAGATCCGCATGGTCCGCGCTGCGCGGGAGCCGTCGCCGGTGTGAGCGCGAGCGGTGCCGCCGGCACGATACGCGGCTGTGCGGGACGAGAAGATTCCTGCGTACGGCTTGACCGAGCCAGGAAATCTTTATTGGTTGAAGCTTGAAATCTGACGTGGCCGGTATAGAATTTCTGCTGACGGCGCAAGAGGCAACTTGCGGCCGATATCCTTACGGAGGTGTGTTGATCATGATCATGCGATTCGATCCGTTCCGCGACCTCGACCGGCTCGCCGGTGAGGTGTTCGGCGCGGCCCGCACGCCCGCGCTGATGCCGATGGACTGCCTGCGCACCGGCGACACGTTCGTCGTGCGGTTCGACATGCCCGGCATCGACGTCGACAGCCTCGACGTGTCCGCGGAGAACAACACTCTGACCGTGCGCGGTGAGCGCCGCCGCCGCGACCCCGAGGACGCCGCCTACCTCGTGTCGGAGCTGCCCTCCGGCAGCTACAGCCGCCAGCTGGTGCTGGGCGACGGACTCGACGTCGAGGCGATCAGCGCCGAATACCGCGACGGGGTGCTGACCCTGAGGATCCCCGTGGCCGAGCGCGCCAAGCCGCGCCGCATCGAGGTCTCCCACGGGGACCAGAAGACCCTCGGCACCACCGCCGGCCAGCGGATGATCACCGTCGAGGGTGGCGACAGCCGTACCGAACGCCGCCAGGTGAGCGCGGGCGCGCACACCTGATCAACCCGGTCCGCGAGCCCGGGCGGCGCCGACCTGGTGCGCCGACCCGGGCACCGGCCCCACCATGGAGGCGACTGTGGCCGAGCAGACACCGAAACGGCTCGCGGCGGCACTGGGTGACGCCGACTTCCCCGCCTACGCGATGGGCACGGCGGCGGAGGCGATCGGCGTGACTCCCGCGTTCCTGCGTGCCGTGGAGACCGCAGGCCTGTTCGCCTCCCACCGCTCCGGTGGCGGTCACCGCCGCTACAGCCGCGACGACCTCGAACGCGCCGATCGCGCGCGGATCCTGGCCGACGAAGGCCTGCGACTCGACGCCGTCGTGCGCATCGTCGACCTGGAGTACCGGCTGGCCGCCGCCAACGCCATGATCGCGATCCTGCAGAGCCGGCTGGCAGCCCCGCCGCAGCAGCCCTGAAGCGGGACCCATCCGGCTTCCCGGGGTCGACGGTTCGCCGGGAGGGGAGCCGTGTACATCGATGCCGAACACGAGCGCCGGCCGACACCGCCGGCCGCGCCGCTGGAAGTCACCGTCACGACAGGGACCGTGCGCGTGCGCGGTGAGGCGGATCTGTCCAACGAGCACCTGGTGGTCACGGCACTCGCCGACGCCATCACCGCCGGGACCCGTGACGTGCACCTGGATCTGACCGGGCTCGACTTCATCAGCTGCCGTGCCTGGCGGCTGCTTCTCCAGGCCAGCGAGCCGATGCGGCGAGCCGACGGACGGCTTCACGTCCACCTGAGGCCGGACGGCGTGGTCCGGCAGGTCGTGGACGTGCTCGCGCCCTGGGCGACGCCGGGTGTCGTGATCACCAGCAGTCGTTAGCGGCGGCCTACGCCGACTCGTCCAACGGCCACACCTCGACGACTCCGTGCGCGATCGCGCACGGAGTCGCGGACACGGCTTCGATCGCCTCCTCGATCGAGGCAGCCTCGATGAGGGCGAACCCGGCCACCGGAAGCGAGGCCGACATGAACGGGCCTTTCTCGACCACCACCCCGGCGGCGTCATGATTTCTCACCTGCACAGGCGAGCCGGCGATCCCCGACTCGGCACCGGCGTCGCGCAGCCGGGCATCATGGGCATGCGCCCGCGCGCGCAGCTCCGCAGCGGTACGGTCGTATCCGGCCTCGTCGCCGTATCCGATGGTCAAAAACTTCGCCATGACGGGTCCTTCCGTGGCAGAGGTCACCGAACCGGACCGGCCGGTGACACCTACCAACTCACCGTTCAGGCGGGCGGGCAAACCTACGAACCATGCCCGCGAGCTCCGCCGGCCCGCTGAGCCACGGGCGTTTTGCCCGGCGGCAGCCGCGCCCCTCGCGGCCGGATCTCACGTCCCGGCTGGTGAGGCCTTCACCACGTAGATGCACGCATCGACCCCTCCGCCCGGCGTGTGCACTCGGGCGACGACTCGCTCGTACTGCGGACCTTCGAATTCGTCGAGCCTCGCCCAATGAGCGGGCAGGTCGCGGGACTCGAATACGTGGACGCCGACGCGCCCGCCGCCGGGGTCGACGGCAAGCCCGGGGAACCCGAGGGCGCTGCCCCATCCGGCGTCCACGAGCCGGCCGTGCACGTGGCCCGGGAACCAGCGGCCGTCAAGGCCGTGCAGGTGATGATGGTTCGGCTTGCCCGGCGCGAGACTTCCGTACGTCGCCAGGCGGTGAGTCGGCCCTAGATCATCACTCACCGGACCAGACTATCCCCTGCCTTCACCGCCGGCCGGCGAAGCCGCGTGCGCCTGGCGTCTGCGCCCCGCCGCCACGTGCGCCCCGGCCCGGGGGAAGTCGTAGAGCTGCTGCTCGTACACGTCGAGCACGAGGTCCACGGTCGATGCCGGGACGCCGCGAGTGGCCAGCACGACGCGCAGCCAGTCCAGGAACGTCGTGAACAGCTCGGGGTCGTCGACGAACAGCCCCGCGCACAGGAACTCGACGATCTGGCCGAGGTCGAATTCGGTCGCCTCGCGCTGGAGCGGGCTGTAGCCGGCCAGTGCCGGGAAGCGTTGCGACAGGTCGTCCATCGCGGCGGCGACGAGCTGGGGGTTGCGCTTGGCGATCAGGATGTGCTCGTCGTCGCTGACGAACGACTCCCGCAGCGGGTCGGATCCGGCTATGGCGGGCAGCCAGGACCGCAGCAGCTCGACCGCGTCACCGGCGTCGGCTGCCACGCGGTCGGCGCCGAGTTTGCGGCCCCAGCGCGCTGCCGGGCCGAACCCGCGCCCGCCGGCCAGCACGGGTATCCCGGCGGCCTGCGCCGCTTCGATGACGCGATGTGCGGCGACCAGCCGCGTCGGCACCGAGCAGCTGACCGCAACGACGTCGGGACCGTGCCGGTGCAGGTAGGAGATCAGGTGGGGGCCGGGGACGCTGGCGCCCAGGAATCGCACGTCCCAGCCGTCCCAGCGGGCGACCTCCGCGAACAGCCGGGCGGGAAGGGCGTGCCATTCGCCGTCCACGCACGCGGTCACCAGTACACCGCGGGTGGTGGAGGTCTGCGGCCGGTGGCGGGCGGCCAGCGCGGCGACGACCTGTTCGCTGACATGGGTCGCGGCGTGCTCCTGCGCGACGCTCCACTCGTTGCGCGCCCACAGGTCACCGATGCGGGCCTGGGTCGGCGCGACCAGGTCCAGCAGGACGTCACGTGGCGGCACGCCGCGTTCGGCCAGGGCGAGGGCGAAGTCGACGGCGCTCGCCTGGGCGCCGTCGTCGACCAGCGCCAGGTACTGCTCGCGGTCTGCGGGGGATACGGCTGCGGTCATGGCCGGGTGTCCTTTGCGCCGGTCGCGGTGTCGGGTGGGGGCTCAGCCTGGATGACGAGCACGGCGATGTCGTCCTGGAGCCGGTCGCCGACCCAGTCGGTGACACGCTGGGCGACGCGTTCGGCGATGACGGCCGCGGGCGCGCCCCGGTATGCCTGGATCTCGGCGGCCAGCCGCTCGGGGCCGAACAGGGGGTGCTCGGTGGAACGGCCGCGGGCTTCGGTGACCCCGTCGGTGTAGAGGACGAGGGTCTGACCGGACCGCAGCGTCAGCCGGGTCTCCCCGAACGGTGCGTCATTCAGCAGCCCGATGGCCGTGCCGGACAGCTCGACCTCCGCCACGGTGCCGTCGGTGTGGAGCAGCAGGGGTGCCGCGTGGCCGCCCGTGGCGAGCGTGACGGTGACCTCGGCGTCGGCTCCGGTGGCCATCGTGCCGACGACGAGGGTGGCCATGGTCGGTTCGTCGCCGGCGAGAGTCGCCTGGTTGAGCAGGTCGAGCAGCCGCAGCGGGCGGCGCTCGGTCAGCCAGAGGGCGCGCAGGCTCTGCCGGGTGTTGCCGGACTGCACCGCCGCCTCGATGCCCTTGCCGCACACGTCGCCGAGCACGAACATCCAGGTGCCGCTGCCGTCGCCGGCGGGGCGTACGTCGTAGAAGTCGCCGCCGATGCGCAGCCGTTCCCAGGCGGGACGGTAGGCGGCTCCGAGCGCGACGCCGGGCACCTGCGGCAGTGCGGGCGGTTCGACGCTGCGCTGGACCGCTTCGGCGGCGTCGGCCTGCGCGGCGTACAGGGTGGCCGCACTGATGGCCGCGCCGGCGCGGGCGGCGAACTGCCGCACCAGGTGCACCTCGACGGTCTCGAACGGGGCGCGGCCGGCGTGCCGGGCCAGCACGAGTGCCCCGGCCGGGCTGGTGTGGCCCGGCAGTGGCACGACCATCGCGGAACCGACGGTGCCGAAGCCGGGTGCCAGCAGCGCGGCGATGTCGTCGCCGAGCCGGGGATCGTCGAGCACGCTGAGGCCGGTCATGGCCTGGTCGAGGGCGCTGTCGGGGCGCAGTGTCCGGCGGGACAGGCAGCCGGTGGTCTCGGTGCGGTCGTCGGGACCGACGTCGACACGGAACCAGGCCAGTTCACGCTCGTCGTCGAGCACGACGACGGCGCAGTCGGCCAGGGCGGGTACGGCCAGCACGGCCGTGGTCCGTGCCGCGCGGACCCGGTTGAGGCAGGAGCCGAGCCGGCGGCCGGCCTCGGCCAGGAACGCCGAGCGCCACCGTTCGGCCAGCAGCGCGTCGACGCGCATGACCTGGTCGGTGACGTCGCGTACGTACCAGCGGGTCCATTCGCCGGTCGGCGTGCCGCGGCCGCGCAGGCGGCGTTCGTCGAGGTCGAGGTCGAAGGAGCCGGGCGGTCCCTGTAGGACGCCGGCCAGCGGGAGGGTGGTCACGGTGTGGCCGACGGTGAGGCCGAGGGTGTTCACGGCGGCGGTGTTGGCGACCCGGACGACGCCTGCCCGGTCGACCATGAAGATCATCTCGTCGGAGCCGTCGAGCAGTTCGGCCCAGGGCGTTCCCGGGTGCACGTCGGGCGAACCCGCGGCGGCCGCCGGCTCGGCGACATCGAGGCCGGTGAACACGTGTACGTCGGAAGAGTCAGACGTGGAGGGATGAGGCGACCGCACCGTCGTGATCTCTTCTCGCATTCACCCACCCTGCCACGGCCGCCGCGGCACAGCGCATGGCCGCGGACTTTTCCGGCGTATACCCGGTCCCCGACCTCGCAATCGTGACGCCGGTCACTTTCAGGGAGCGTCGTACGGTGGCCGTAAACTGCCCGCGCCCCTGAAAGCCGGACGAGGCGGCAGCCTGGAATACGGATGCATCGGCATCGAGGCGTGACCTGCCGCCGGCCGGGTGCCGATGACTGGAAATCGCGGGTCGCGGGTACGTCAGCGGATGCCCGATCGAGGAGGCCGCGATGAGCCAGACGCCAGAAGAGCCGGAAATCGTCCGCGAGGACGACGAGGCCGAGATTCGCGAGCAGCGCGGACGCACCCCGCACCCGATCGAACCGGCGGAAGGGCCGGACGATCCGGAGTACACCGGCGGCTGACGGCGCCCGCGTTGCCGCAGCGCCCCGTCAGAAGGTCCGGATGGCGATTTCGGCGGGCGGGGGGTCGTGGGCCACCTGGCGGGACATGGGGGCACAGGTCTACGGTCGCGGCCGGGCGGACGCCGCCAGCGGTCCCGACGACCCGCGGATCACGAGCCGGGTGGGCAGCAGCACCGGGGCGGCGGGCGGCGGTCCCTCGTGGAACAACAGGTGAACGGCCTGGGCACCCTTGTCGTCGTGCGGCTGCCGCACGGTGGTCAAGGGTGGCCGCGCCGTGGCGGCGTCGGGCACATCGTCGAACCCGACTACGGACAGCTCGCCGGGAACGGTCAGACCGCGCTCGATCGCGGCCGAGATCGCGCCGAGGGCGAGCCGGTCCCCCATCGCCAGGATGGCCGTGGGCGGCTGCGGCAGGTCGAGCAGTGCGGCGGCCGCGGCGGCGCCGTCGCGTTCCTCGACTCCGGCGGCCGCGACGACGACGGCGGAACCGCCGGTGTCGAGCGCGGGCGCCAGGCCGTCGCGGTATCCGGCCAGGCGGGCACGGTTGGCGACGTAGTCGGTCGGGGCGGCCAGGCCCGCCGGGGCGATCCCGGGCGCGGACCCTCTGGCCAGCGGGAAGCTGATGACGCCGTAGTGCCGGTGGCCGAGCGCGGCGAGGTGGGCGGCCGCGGAACGGGCGGCGGCCCGGTCGTCTATGCCCACGTACGGCTCGCCTTCGGCGACCGGGGCGTCCAGGCCGATGACGGGCAGTCGGCGGGCGCGCAGCAGCTCGGTGCGCTCGGGTTCGAGCGGGTCGCAGAACGCGACGAACCCGTCGACCAGTGCCGAGGAGACGATGTCGGGCCGGCCGGGTTCGGTCCGCGGCACGAGGACCAGCGATGAGCCGTGCTCGCCGCAGGCGCGGGCGACTCCCGCCATGGTCAGCCGCGCGGTGGCGTCCTCGAACAGGTACTGCAGCGGCTCGTGGACGATGAAGCCGACGGCGCCGGTCCGCCCGCGGCGGAAGGTGTTAGCGAGCGGGTCGGGTCCGGGATATCCGGCTTCGCGTGCGGCGGCGAGGATCCTGTCGCGCAGTTCGGGGCGCAGCTGATCGGGCCGGTTAAACGCGTTGCTGATGGTGGCCTGGCTGACGCCGAGGGCACGGGCCAGGTCGGTCATCCGGGGCCGCGGAGCTGTACCCATGTGATCACTCTCTGAGCTGCAGGTGTCTTCTTATACGTATAACTGAGCTTGTTGGCGCGTTCTGATACGTATAAGTTTACCGCGTGGCCCTCGCCTCGAGCACCGCCGCCCGCAAGATCCCCCTCGCCGACTGGTCCCGGCCCGCGGCGGCGTTCGCGGTCAACGGCGTGCTCTACGGCAGCCTGCTGACCCGCTACCCCGAGATCGCGGACCGGGTGGGGGCCAGCGAGAGCGAGTTCGGCGCCGCGCTGTTCGCAGCGGCCATAGGCGGCCTGCTCGGCTCGCTCGTCGCACCGGCGCTGACCCGGGTCGCCCGGGAGTCGGGCGCGACGCTGGTCGCCGGTGCGGGATACGCCCTGTTGGCCGTCACCGTCGTCGGGGCGCCCGACCTGTTCCTGCTCGCGGCCGCGCTGCTGCTGGCCAACCTGTTCGACGGCGCGCACGACGTGACGATGAACGCCGCCGCGGTCAAGGTCCAGCAGGTCGCCGGCAGCCCGCTCATGGGCCGCATGCACGCCACCTGGTCGCTGTCGCTGACCGGGGCGGGGCTGCTCGGCGCCGCCGCGGTGGGTCTGGGCATCCCGGTCCTGGTTCACCTCGGCGTGGTGGCGGCCGTCGTGCTCGCGGTGCAGTTCGCGGCGACCACGTGGCGGCCACGCGCCGGTGTCGCGGCCGGCCCGCCGCCCATGCCGACCCCGCGGCGGCCGGACGTGCCAGCGCAGCGGGGCCGGGCGGTCCGGCTGCGGCACGTGCTGCCGGTGCTGGCCGTGGCGGCGCTGGCGGCCAGCTATGTGGAAAGCCCCGGGCAGGAGTGGACGGGGCTGCTGCTCAGCCGAGGGCTGGACGCCGCACCGAAGCTGGCCGCAGTCGCACCGGTGCTGTTCGCCGCCGGGCTGGTGCTGTCCCGCCTGGTTCTCGACCCCGCCCAGCGGCGGTGGGGTGCGCGGGCGGTCGCCGCCGGCAGCGGCGTGACGATGGTCCTGGCGGTGCTCGCCGGGTTCGCCGTCACCCTGGCCGAAGGGCCGGCCGGCGCGGCGCTGGTCGCGATCGCCGCGGCCGGGATCGGCGCCGGGCCGGTGTTCCCGCTGCTGTTCGGGGCCGGCGACCAGCTGTCGGCGCGGCACGGCATCCCCGCCGCGCGTACGGCGTCGATGGTCTCGGCCCTGTCGCGGGTCGGCGCGATCTCGGCGCCGGTCGTGGTGGGTCCGCTCACCGAGGCGTTCGGGATGGCGATGGTGTTCGCCGTCATGGCCGCAGGAGCGCTGCTGGTGCTGCTGGCGCTGCCGCGCGCGGTCCGGTGAGCACCGGAAACCGACAACCGAGGTCCACGATGTAGTACACCAGACTGGGCGGCACGGGCCTGGTGGTGTCCCGGCTCGGCCTCGGCTGCATCGGTTTCGGCGAACCGGACCGGGGCGCGTGTGCCGGCGGTGCCATAGAGCGCCGCGTCCATCTCCACCGTCCCCGAACCCGCGCCGCTGCGGCTACTCGGCGAGCAGCGCGGTCAGGCGCCCGGCGAACAGCTGCGCCTCGATGTCGCTCACCTCGATGCCCAGCTCGTGGACCAGCGTCCGCTGGGTGCACACCACCCTGTCCTGTTCCCTGACCTCGGCCTCGGGAATCACCACGAGCTCGCCGTCGACCACGGCCAGGACGGGGTCGGTGTCCCGGGACCGCGCCAGCACCCGCACATCGTTCGCCGTCACCGTCGTCATGTGCTCACGGTACCGACGGCAGGTCACCGACCAGGGCGGAATGGCCGCGATCCGGCGCTGCCGACCGGTCCGCACGCCACCATCGGAAAGCTGACGCTCCCGGCCTCTGGCCCGGCCACCCGATGCCCGCCACAGTGTATGGATGTTCCGGTTGCTTCGCCGCATCGGCCAGTACGCGTTCTGCCTGATGTTCGTCGGCATCGGGCTCGTCGCGTTCGTCGTGTTCGACCGCGACGACGAGCGATGGTGGGTGGGCCCCGCGTTCGTGAGCGTGGGCGTGGTTCTGATGGTGGTGTTCTTCCTGTTCAACCGCTGGAGCGACCAGCGCGAAGCCATCCTCCGGCACGGAGTGGACGGCCGCGGTCTGGTGACCGGGGTGAAACCCACCGCCCAGTGGGACAGCAACGACGTGCGCTACTTCCGCCTGACCATGACCGTCGAGGTGCCGGGCCGCACGCCGTACCCGGCGACCGCCCGCCAGCCCTACCACCGGACCCGCTGGGACCGCATCCGCCCGGGCATCGTGGTGCCCGTCCGGGTCCATCCCCGCGATCCCAGCCGCGTCATGGTGGCGACCGACATGCTCAACAACCCGAGCCTGCGCCGCGAGCCGACCTGAACCGTCACAGGCAGTTGGGGAACCTCGCGCCGACGAGGTTGCAGTTCGTGCCCGGCACCCGGGTGCCGAACTGGTTGAAGAACCGCAGGTTCCACGTCGTGCCGGTGTCGCGCAGCACGCCGTAGCCGAACCGGTCCACCGTGATCAGCTCACCGATGGCGACGCCGTCGAGCAGCCTGCCGATCAGGGCGCTGTCCTGCCACGTCTTCGGGTCCAGCTCGGTGCCCGACGCGCCGACCGTCACCACCGGCGGGCGGTGGAACTGTGTGCTCGTCTCGAAGGTCAGCATCTGGTACAGGTGGATGTGGCCGGCCAGGACCAGGTCGATCCGCCGGTCGAGGATGCCGAGGCCGGTCGCCGCGACGGCGTCGGACAGGATCTCGTCGATCCATACCGGGTTGCCCGCCGCGGTCTCGCCGCGCACCGCCCAGATGGGAGTGTGGCTGAGCAGGAAGTTGTCGCCGTCCCGCACGAGGCTGTTGTTCACCTCGTTGAACTGCGCGGTGTACCGGGCGGGTCGCTGGGCCAGGGCGCAGGACGGCGGGTTCGCCTCGTCGGAGGCGCAGGAGGTGTCCATCAACAGCAGGCCCAGGGTGCCCGCGTCGATGCGTACCGGCCGGCTGAAGTCCTCCGGGTTCGGCGCGCCGCACGCCGTCAGGCTCGGTGTGGGGGCCAGGTAGCGGAACCAGACCTCGCCCGAGCGGCCGCAGGTCTCGTGGTTGCCGCGCACGAACACGAACGGCGCCTGCTCCAGCAGCCGTGCCGCCGGCTGGAAGAAGTCCGCGACGAGGCAGCCCCAGGTGTGCATGCTCGGGCTGGTGCCCGGTCCGCCGCAGAACGGCGACGGCGTCGGGCCCGGCCGGGACCGGTAGATGTAGTCGCCCAGGTGCACGACGAGGTTCGGCGGTGCCGGTTCGTTCGCGGCGTTGGTCGCGACGCGCTGGAACGGCCAGCCCTGCGGCGTGCAGGCCTGCGGGGTGCCGGTCGCCGGGATGCGGCATCCGGTGTCGCCGATCAGGGCGATGTTCGCCGGACGGCTGGTCGGCGAGCCGGGCTGGGTCCAGTTCGGCAGCGGCACGGCGCCGTTCGCGTTCGGCCGCAGCGGAACGGGGCTGGTCGCCGTGTCGATGCGGGCGGCGGTGGCGGTGGCGGCGACCCGCCGGGTGCAGACGGTGGCGGTGGTCGGGTAGAGGGCGACGGTGCTTTCGAGGACCATCTGGTGCCGTACGACCTGGGCGCCGGTCGTGACGACCAGGATCGGGCAGGTGCTCGCGGGGGTGGCGACCCGGACCTGGGCGCCGCCCGGGATCAGCTGGGTCCACGCCCAGGCCTCCTGCGTCGGCGCCCCCGGAGGCGGCGGGGTGGGTGGCGTTGTCGGACCGTAGCCGCCGCCGTCCCCGCGGCCGCCGGAGCGTCCGCCGCCGCCCTGCGCCGCCGGGTCCGGTGAGACCGTCGCCGAGGTGAGAACCGCCGCGACCAGCAGTCCGGCAATGAGCCCCCACCGCGCGACATGCCGAGGTTTCTTCACGCTGTTCCCCTCACGGTCACACCTTGTTTGATATTTGAGTCACTTGCACCATTCGCACCTTATTTACATTTCTGGGCGATTTCTTCGGTTTGGCCACTTGCCTCAGCACCGAGGACCTGCACCGTCCAGGACTTGTCTCTCACACCTGGGAGTCCCCCATTTGGACGGCAGGGACAAGGGACGCCCCTCACCGAGGGAGATCAGCCCTGATCGTCCACGCGAGACCGCACCGGTCGGCGCAGCGGGAGGGTGGGAGGTTCCCTGTGGGCATTCAAGAACGTCGCCGTGACGTTAGGCTCGTCCCAGGACCGCGCAACGCGGCCGCCTAACTCCCCAATGCCGAGGTCGCCACCCACGATGCCCGACATCCCCCACCCGACCGACGTCGTCGTGCTGACGGCCGTCGACATCGAGTACGCCGCGGTCCGAGACCTGCTGACCGGCCTGGAGCGGATCACCCATCCTCGGGGGACCGTGTTCGAGCGGGGCACGATCACCGGCTCCGGGGTGCGCATCGGGCTGGGCATGGTCGGCATGGGCAATCGCGCGGCGGCGGCGATCGCGGAGCGGGCGATAGCCACGTTCCGGCCGAGCGCGGTCGTCTTCGTCGGCATCGCCGGTGCCCGGCACACCGACCTGCACCTCGGTGACATCGTCGTCGGTTCCCGCATCTACGCCCTGCACGGCGGGAAGGTCACCGAGTCGGGGTACGAGAACCGGCCACGCTCCTGGGACGCCCCGCACGACCTGTTCCAGGAGGCCAACCACCTGCTGCACACTCGCTGGCGGGACCGGCTGCCCGCGGGCAGGCAGCCCGCCGACGGCGCCAAGGTGGTGTTCCGCCCGATCGCCGCGAGCGACGTCGTCGTGAACGCCGCCACAGGCGAACTCGCCGAGCAGGTCCGGGTCCTGTACGGCGACACCGCCGCGTTCGACATGGAGAGTTCGGGTGCCGCCGAGGCCGCCCAGCTCAACCAGAACCTGCCCATGCTGGTCGTGCGGGGCATCAGCGATCGTGTCGGCGAAAGCAAGGACGCGTCCGACCAGCACGGCTGGCGCGAGGTCGCGGCTGCCAACGCCGCCGCGTTCGCCGTGGCGCTGATCGCCGCACACGCGGAGAGCCAGGCGGCACGCCCGCAGCACCAGGCGGGACCACCGGAGACCGGTCGCCGTCCGCGGCCACGGAGCACGCCGAGGCGGGTTCTGTTGGCGCTCGGCGTCGTGCTGGCCGCTCTGGTACTGCCGAGCGCCTACCTGGCGACCGGTGCCGGGGATTCCGGCGTCACGTCCTCACCACGGCCGCAGGCCGCCACCACGATGCCCGCCGCGGCGTCGACACTCGCGGGTCAGGGGCAGCCGGTCGGCTCAGGCTCGGCGCGACCGGCCAGGCAGAGCAACTCGGCGTCGGCCGTCGTGAACACGGCGACCGCACCGACGGTCGGGCCGAAGCAGTCGGTGGTGGTGACTCCCCCGTCGGGCGGGCAAACAGCGCGGTTCATGCTCAGCGGGCACTGCGGTCCGCCGTGCGACTCGTCGGCTGACGCCGAGTACATCAACGTCTACTGGATGGTCGGCGGCGACAGCTGTCTCAGCCAGCAGGTCGAGACGCGCCCGGACGGCACCATCGAGCCGACGGCGCTGCGCAACGAAGGCGACGGGATCGTCGAGTTCGACGGCTGCCCGCCGCTGACCCTGCAGCCTGGCAGCACCTACACCCTGCGCTTCACGCTCTACGCGCTCAAGCCCGGCATGGACCGCACGGCGACGATCACCATCAGCTGACCGTCCCGGTCATTTGAAGGCCTGTATAGCACCGAAGACCAGACCGAGCACGACCAGCGTCTGCGGGATCAGCACCACGAGGATGATCCGCGGCATCACGCGCAGCGGCCTGATGTGTGCGGCGTAGATCCGGTCGAGCTGGTCCAGCAGCACCCGGCGATCGGCCTGGTATTTCACCTCCTGGGCCGCCCGCTCCGCCTCGGGCTGGGCGGACGCGCGCATCTGCTCGAGCTGCCCGGTGATGATGGTCAACGCTTCCCTGAGCGGCTTGGCCTCGGCGTCCTTGGCCTGCTGCGCCGCGTTGCGGAAGATGACCCCCGGCACGATCAGGAACAGCGGCACGCTGACGATGCTGACCCAGATGAGGAAGCCGACCGGCGAGGACAGTGTGAAGCCCAGGACCGATCCGATGACGGCGATCGCGAAGCTGAGCAGCAGCAGCGCCTGCCACACCGTGCGATAGACCTTGCCCAGCGGTTCCCAGCCGAAGTCACGGTCCTCGCCGGCCCAGTCGGCACGCTGCCGGCAGGCGTGCTTCAGCCCGGCCGCGACGTAGATCGCGTAGACGCCGCCGGTGATGAACGACAGCACGACCGCGAACGCCACGAACGCCACCAAGAAGTACAGCGCGTTGCCCCACAACCGTTCGTCGCTGGCCCACCAGTCCGCATAGGTGGCCTGCAGCCACCGCTCACGCTGCTCGCCGGACAGCCCCGGTGGCACGATCTTGGAGAAGAGGCCGCCGTCACGCTGCCACTGCACCAGCCCGAACGCGAGCAGCACCGAGGCGAGGATGATCACGACGGTGACCGAGGACCGGACCGCCCGGGCCCGGGCGCGGACCGCGCCGAGGAACGCCGTCAGGGAGTTCTCCTCGATGGCGGGTCCGAGCGTCGGGCCGGGCGTCCGGTCCTGCGCCGAGAACAGCCACTGCGGGATCAGACGCGGTTTGCCGTACGTGCGGGCCGCGTCGACGACCCCGTCACGGAAGTGCACGGGACGGGGTTGCAGGACCCCGGCACGCACGAGATCGGGCAGGCAGCGCCTCATGCGATTCCATTCGTGGCGCAGCAGGACCAGGCTCACCGAGATGGTGACCAGCAGCAGCCAGCTGGGAACGTCGCGCACCAGCGGGAACGCGGGCGCCGAATCGGGCACGCCGGGGAAGCTGAAGATCCGGCGCAGGTCGTCGCCGAGCTGGAAGTCCGATGCCGAACCGATCGTGTCCTGATACACGTTGACCAGTACCAACGCGACTGCGGCGAGGGCTCCGAAGAGCCAGAACCAGCGCGCCCGGTGCCACCGCGCCGGGATCGTGGCAACGAGGTCCTGCGGATCGAAGGCCTGCGCCAGCGGCCGCGGCGGTGCTTCGGCGCTGGGTGCCGCCAGGCGTTCGCGTACGTCTTGACTCATCTGGATCCCCACTTCAGAAACAGCGCCACCAGCTCCTCTGTGCGCTCGATCATCGGCCAGTGCCCGCAGTCGCGGATCTCGTGGCGGTTGGCGACGTCACACAGCCCGGCGGCGGTGACGATGTCCTCGGCGTTTATCAGCCGGTCGTGCGCTCCCCAGACCAGGTCCACCGGGTGCGGGATCGCGCCCACCATGGCCGGGAAGTCGATGCGGCGGGCGTCGAGCAGGACGCGCAGCACGGTCGGGCTGCCGGAGCCTTCCAGCGCGCGGGCCACGCAGTGCGGGTCGAGCGCGTGCGGCGCGGCGACGAACGGCCACAAAGCGAGCCGGCGCACCCACCGCGACGCGGCGAGCAGTCGCCGGGCCGCCGCGCTCACCGGGATCATGCCGACCAGGAACTGCGCAGCGACCGTCAGCCCGAGCCGTCCGCGGGTCAGCATCTGCCAGGGCCGCTGGGCGACGCCGACCGCACGGAACAGGGTGCCGCTGACCAGGATGGAACGCTGGAAGCGCATGCCGCCGTCGGCGGCGAGCAGGGCCGCGACCGTGCTGCCGATCGAGTGCGATACCAGCACGCAGTCGTCGAGGCCCCGGTGCCGCACGAAACGCGCGAGTTTGCGCGTCGCGCCGTGCACGTCGAAGCGGTCGCGGGTGCGGCTGTCGCCGAATCCCGGCACGTCGACAGCGATCGAGTACGCGTGCCGCGCGAGCTGCTCCTGCACGGTGCACCATTGCCGCCGCGCCCCACCGAGCCCGTGCACCAGCAGGAACCGGGGTGAGCTGTCACGGTGCTCCAGCCCGGCTTCGGTGTAGGCGATGTCCTCGAGTCGCCACTCAGCGGCGGTGCGCAGCACGCTGCACCCCCTCAGCCGCTGGCGCCGGGCGGTGTCCGCAAGCCGACATCACCTTCACGAGCACGAGTGTCGAGGCTGGTCGCCGCCCGACCGTGGGATTGCCGCGATCGGGAGCCGAACGCGGTTGGCCGCGTCCGTCCCGCCGGTCGACAATGGACCGACGGCACGAGGGAGAGGCGGTGGCTGCGGTGGCGGTCGCGGGAGGCGGTCCCGATCCAGCGCGCATCAACGACCTCGGCCAGCTGGTCACCGCACTGGCGGCGTTGCGGCGGCAGGCGGCCGGGCCCGGCCGGGTACAGGTGTCGGGGCGGGAGCTGGCGAAGCTGGTGAACCTGTCGTCCAGCACGCTGAACCCCTACCTGCGCGGTGACCGTCTCATCCCCCGTGACGTGCTGGAGGACGTGCTGAGGCAGCTCGGTGTGCCGCCGCAGCGGTGGCGGCCGTGGTTCGACGCGTGGGAGCGCGTGGCCGACACGCGTCGGGCCCGCCGCCTGCTCGCACCACCGGACCAGCCCAGGCAGGTGCCGCCACTGGCCGCGGCGCATCAGGTCGCCCGCTACCGGTTCACCGGCGATCCGTCCAGGGACGCCTTCGTCGGGATCGTCGCCGGGGACATCCGCCGGGTCGACTTCGCCGACGTGTGGGTCAACTCGGAGAACACGTCGATGGAGATGGCCCGGTTCGAGGAGCGGTCGCTGTCGGCGATCGTGCGCTACGGCGGTGCGGTGCGCGACGAGTTCGGGCGAGTCCTGCACGACCTGATCGCCGAGGAGCTGTCGGTCAAGGTGAACGGGCGGCGTCCGGTGGCGCCGGGCACGGCCGTCGTCACCGGACCCGGCGCCCTGGCGGCCTCCCACAACGTCCGGTACGTGCTTCATGTCGCCGCGGTGTCCGGCGAGCCCGGTGAGGGCTACCGTCCCGTGGCGGACCTGGGCCGGTGCACGACCAGCGCGCTGCGCGCCGCCGAGGACCTGGGCCTGCCCGGCGAGCCGGTCACCGGCATCCTGCTGCCGCTGTTCGGCGCGGGCGTCGGCGGCGGCGACCCGGCGCGGACCGCTGCGGTGGTCCTCGACGCGGTCGTGCATCATCTGGCGACGTCCCGGCCCGCGAACCTGCGCGCGATCTACGTGCTGGCCAGTACCGCCGCGGAGGTGGCCGCCTGTCACGAGGCGGCTGACGCGATCGCAGACCTGGTGTACGCCGGTCCGGACAGCTGACGGCGAGGCTGCCGGAGCGGGGCGCTTGTCTATCAGTTAACAATGTTGCAAACTCTTTGCGACCATTGTCGATATTCGATGCCGACGGCGCCGCCGGCACCCGTCCGGGACGGCTCTGGAGGTCGCGTGCTGCTCGTCTACTCCGGCCGTCACAAGGCGGCGTCCAGCTGGTCGCGGGCCATCCTGCGGGAGGCCTGCGGCCTGCTCGGCCTGAACATGTTCACCGTCATCGCGCCCGAGCAGTGGGCCCCCTACGGATCGCTGGCCGAACTCGTCCGGCAGGAACGGGTCGACCTGCTGTCGCTGACCAACATCGCGCAGCGCGACTACGAGACCCTGCCGGAGCGGCGCACCGTCAACGTCATCCGCGACCCGCGCGACATCGTGGTGTCGGGCTACTTCAGCCACCGCAACACCCACGGCGTACACGCGCTCGGGGTGACCTGGCACGAGCTCATCGACCACCGCAAGCGGCTGCTGGACCTGGACGTCCCGGACGGCCTGCTGGAGGAGATCGAGTTCAGCGGGTACTTCCTCGACCACATGGACACCTGGGACTACCACCAGCCCGAGGTGCTGGAGCTGCGGATGGAGGACCAGATCAGCGAGCAGGTGGCGACCTGGACGCAGATCTTCGACCACTACCGGCTGCTGGTGCCGCCGAGCGTGGTCGGCGAGCTGGTCCGCACCGCCGCCGTCCGGTGGCGGCTGGGCGCGCTGCGGGCCGAGCCGGGCAGGGCCAGGCTGCGCCGCGCGCTGCCCGTGTTCACCCTGGACCGGCTGCCGCGCTCGTTCGCGCGGCTCGCGGTGGAGCACTACACGTTCACCCGGCTGTCGGACTCGGCCCGCAGGCCGGGCGAGGTCGACGAGATGAACCACTACCGCAAGGGCGTGCCCGGCGACTGGCGCAACCACTTCGACGAGCGCCACCGCAAGGCCTTCCGCGCGCGGTACGGCGACCTCGCCGAACGGCTGGGCTACCCCGCCGCCTAGCGCTTGCGGCCGGCGGCGGAGTTCGCCACCCTGTCCGAATGCGCGCCCGGCTGCTGTGGAGGATCCTCGTCGTGCCGAGGCTCCTGCTCGCCGTCGGCGTCATCGTCTGGGCTGTCCTGAATGTCCTGCTGACGCCTCGGCGGCGCACGCCTCGACCGGTGCGGCTGGCACCCAGCTGCGACGATCCGGTCGCCGAGGCCCTCGCCGACGCCCGCCCTCTCCCCCGGCACCCGCAGGGCGACGCCGGACTCGATGTCGAAGACCTGCGCTGGATCGTCAGCGTCGCCGAGGTCGAGTCCGTCGACGAGCCCGGGTGGAACACGGTCGTCGGTCTGGACGACGCGGTGTCGTCGTACGCCGACGTCGCCGCCGACGGGCTGGCAGACGAGCTGGCCGACCAGCCCGGCGTCGACGCGGCACACCACGTGGACCGGGAGGCCGTGCTGGTGCGCAGCGTGCTGTCGCTGCCGGACGTGCACGCCGCGGCGATCCGCGCGCTGCTGGCGATCAACCGCAGTCCGCGTACGCCCCGGGACCGGCGGCTGCCACCGGCGGCGATGAACGCCCTGGCCGACGGCGTTGCCGCCGTGCTGGCCGAGCACGGGTTCACCGGGCGGCTCGCCGACGCGCACGGCACGCTGTTCTACCGGGTCCTGCCCGCCGATCATCTCGCCCAGACGGTGGAGCTGCGCGACGGCTCCGACCCCGGCGAGCACGGCGAAGGCACCCTCATCGTCACCGTCGGCGTCGTGGAGATCGGCACGGCGGACCCCGCCGAAGCGGTCTCGTCGGGTGCGGGCCTTCGCGATGTCCTGTCACGCGAACGTGTCCTGTCGGTGTCCTACGATGCGGTGCCCGCGACCGTGGACGGTGTCGCGAACGTCCTCACCGGCCGGGCGTTCGCCCTGCTGGAGTCCACCCGGACCCGGGCCGGCGTCGTCGACCGCTGGGTCGGCGGCCTGCCGTGGTCGGTGCCCGACCGGCTGTTCTGGGAGGCGGCCGACGTCGCCGCCCGCTGGGGTTTTCGCGGCCACGCCCGGGACCTGCTCAAACACGGGCCGCGAAGGTCGCCGCAGGCCCGTGCGGTGGCCGCGAGACACGGGCTGGACGGCTGACGGCGCGGGCCGGTCCGTCACGGATTACCTGTTCCGCGAGGTGATCGGTGCACCGAAGCAGGACAATGCGACTGGACCGGCTTGCACGACGGCGTGTGTCCATCGGTCCAGCGGAGGGAGTCGATCACCGAGGGCTGAGGAGGATCAGTCATGATCGGAATGCGTGTGTCGGGGGCCCTGCTCGCTGTCGGTTTGGCGGCCGGGGCCGTCGGCTGGACGACCACGGCGCAACGTCCTGCGGACCGGGTGGCGGTCGCCGCCGTGCAGCGGGAGGAACCACCGCAGGAGACCGTGACCGTGCTGGTCGAGCAACCGCTTCCGAACGTGCCGGGCAAGACGTTCACCTCGGCGATCGTGGACTTCCCGCCCGGCTCGCGCGCGGTCCCGCACCGCCACGGCCAGGCGTTCGTGTACGCGTACGTCCTCAACGGCGCGGTGCGCAGCCAGCTCGAGGGCCAGCCGGTGCAGACCTACAGCGCGGGCCAGAACTGGGTCGAGCCGCCAGGCGCCCACCACGTGCTCACCGAGAACACCAGCGCCACCGAACCGGCGAAATTGCTGGTCGTGTTCATATCCAACACCGGCGACCCGATCAGGGTCGCGGACTGATCAGCGGTCGGCGGGTCGTGAGGCGCGTCGGCTCACGATCACGGCTCGACCCTCCTGACGCGGTGCGCTGACGGGCAGATGGCAGTATCCGCCTGACACACGCAGGCGGATACTGCCGTCTGCCCCAGTACAGAACCAGGAGCACCCGCGTGGACCTCGACGCGATGATCGACGATCTCAGGACCCTCGTCGAGGTGGAGTCTCCCTCGCGCGACCACGAGGCGCTGACCGCCTCGGCCAAGACACTGGCCGCGGTGATCGAGCACCGGCTCGGCGGCCGGGCCGTGCTCGTCGACAGCGAAGCGGGTCCGCACGTGCACTGGAGCGGCGGCGGCGAGCCGCGGGTGCTGATCCTCGGCCACCACGACACCGTGTTCCCGATCGGCACGCTGCGGCGACGTCCGTTCCAGGTCCGCGACGGGCGCGCCACCGGGCCCGGGGTCTTCGACATGCTCGGCGGCCTGGTGCAGGCCATCCACGGCGTCGCGGCGCTGCCCGACCGGACCGGGGTGGAGATCCTGGTGAGCGCCGACGAGGAGGTCGGCTCCGGCAGTTCCCGGGCGCTCATCGAGCAGCGGGCGCTGGCCTGCGGCGCGGTGCTGGTCCTGGAAGGCGCGGCCGACGGCGGCGGCCTCAAGACCGGCCGCAAGGGCTGCGGCACGTTCCGGGTCACGGTCACCGGCCGGGCCGCCCACGCGGGCCTGGAGCCCGAGTCGGGCGTCAACGCCCTGGTCGAGGCCGCGCACCAGGTGCTCGCGATCGCGGCGATCGGCCGGCCGGACCTCGGCACGACCGTCACCCCGACCGTCGCCTCGGCGGGCACCACCGACAACGTCGTGCCGGCCGAGGCGAGGATCGTCGTCGACGTGCGGGTCGAGACGCCGGCCGAGGCCGACCGGGTCACGGCCGCGTTCGCGGCCCTCGCCCCGCGCCTGCCCGGCGCGACGGTCACCGTCGCCGGGGGCGTCGACCGGCCGCCGATGCCCGAGTCGGCGTCGGCGGAGCTGTTCGCGCTGGCCCAGCGGCTGATGCCGGGCGTGGCGGGCAGATCCGTCGGCGGGGGCAGCGACGGCAACTTCACGGCCGCGCTGGGTGTGCCGACCCTTGACGGGCTCGGCGCGGTCGGCGGCGGCGCGCACGCCGATCATGAGTACCTGCTGATCGACGCCATGCCGCAGCGGGCGAACCTGGTCGCCGGGCTGATCGCGGCGATCCGTTCGTCGTGACGCCGGTGACCTGGCCCGAGCGGGTCAGGTCACTGGACGTTGCGGACGGTGCCGCCGTCCACGCGCAGGGTCGCGCCGCTGATGTACGCGGCCAGCGGGCTGGCCAGGTACGCCACGGCGGAGGCGATCTCCTCGGGCCGGCCGAAGCGGCCCGTGTCGTTGGGCACCCAGGCCTGCGCCGCCGCCTGCTCGATCTCAGCCGGGTCGCCGGTCCAGCCCCTGCTCGGCGCGACCTTCAGCATCAGGTCGCGTACGCCGTCGACCATGATCGCGCCGGGGGCGACGGTGTTGGAGGTGACGCCGCTGCCAGACAGCTCGCGGGCCAGCGACACCGCCAGGTTGTGCCGGGCGGCGAGGGTCGCCGTGTAGTGGGGCTGGTCGGCGGTGGGCTGCACGGCCAGGCCGCCACCGATCTGGATCACCCGTCCCCAGCCGCGCTCGCGCATCGCGGGGACGAGCCGTTGGATCATCCGCACCCCGGAGATGACGTTGACCTCGTACAGGCGTGCCCAGTCGGCCGGGGTGGCCTGGCTCCAGGTGATGTGGTCGTACATGCCGGCGTTGTTGACCAGGATGTCGACGGGTCCGCCGGACAGCGCGGCCGTGGCCACGGCATCGGCTCCGGCGTCGTCGGCCAGGTCGCCGACCGCGATGTCGGCCCGGCCGCCCTCGGCCTCGATGAGGTCGGCGACCTTGCGGGCCCGCGCCTCGTCACGGCCGTGCACGACCACGGCGGCCCCTTCGGCGGCCAGCCCTCGGGCGATCGCCTCGCCCAGACCGGAGTTGCCGCCGGTGACCAGTGCCCGTTTGCCTGCCAGTCGCAGATCCATGATCCACCTCTTTCAGTTGCTCGGATCAGGTATGTCTACGACTGTAGACCCGTGGGCCCGGGAATGTCTACACTGGTAGACATGAGTGTGACCAACCAGCCGCGACGCCGCGACGCCGCAGCCACCCGTGAGGCGATCCTCAACTCCGCGATCGAGGCCTTCACCCGCGCCGGCTACGACGGGGCCGGCGTACGCGAGGTCGCGGCCGCCGCGGGAGTCACCGCCATGCTGGTCAACCGCTACTTCGGCTCCAAGGAACAGCTGTTCGCCGAAGCCGTCGACAGGTCGTTCACCGCACCCACCGTGGTCGGCGCCGACCCGGCCGAGCTGCCCGCGCAGCTCGCCGCCGCGCTGGTCGCCCGCACCGATCCCGCCGCCGAGCAGCTCAGCCCGTTCCTGCTCATGCTGCGCTCGGCCAACAACCCGCGGGCCGCCGAGATCATGCGCGAGGCGATCGGCAGGCACGTCGGCTCGCGGCTGACCGGCCAGCTCACCGGCCCGGACTCCGGCGAACGCGCCGAACTGGTGCTGTCCGTGATCGCCGGCGTCTGGCTGATGCGCAGCATCCTCGCCACCCCGGCGCTGACCGGCGCTGACCCCGGGCAGCTCGACGAACAGCTGACAGCCGTCATGCAGGTGCTGTGCCGACCGCACCCGGCGTGAGCGGCGGCTACCAGCCTTCGATGGCCCGGTCCTCCGCGAGCTCCCGCAGCCCGTCGGCGATCTCGTTGAGGTAACCGGACAGCACATCGTTGTCCAGGGGACAGTCCCGCCAGTGCGCCTGGGCCTGGTCGAGCAGGGCCAGCAGCTTGGCATTGCTCAGGCTCAGGCGGTCGTCGTGCAGGCTGCCGCGTACGCCGGCCCATTCCCAGTCGACCTCGCCGTCGTAGCGCTCGCCTTCGCAGATGGCGCGTTGCAGCCCGTAGGCGACGTCGATGTAGGCCTGCCAAGCGGCCTGCTGACGTGTCGTGGTGTTCACGGCCCCGACTCCCCCATGGCTTCCTCGGTACGAAGCGTTCTCTCCGACGGTACGCGGTCGCGGCCGCCCTGCCACTGCGCTCGGACGAGGCGAACGCCACCGGGGCGATATTGCGCCGGGAATCCCGCTTCCGGAGCACTGCGGCCGCGGATGTTAGCGGACCGTAAGCGAAAACGTTCACGATCGGCTAACGCGACCTCCGGATACTTGCTCGGGGCGGTCCGGCGAGGGAGGTCGTGTGCGCGTACTGGTGGTCGACGACGAGGAACTGATGGCCGCGGCCATCGCCGAGGGTCTGCGGCAGGAGTCCTTCGCCGTGGACGTGGCCCACGACGGTGCGCAGGTGCCGGCCGAGCTTGCCGAGGGCCGCCACGACGTGCTGATCCTGGGCCTGCCCCGGACGCAAGGCGACGAGGTCTGCCGCCGGGTCGCCGCGGCCGGGACCGGCGTACGGGTGCTGATGCTCACCGTCTTCGTCGCCGAGGCCGACCGGCTCGCCGCGCTCGCCGCGGGCGCCGACGACTGCCTGGGCAAGCCGTTCGTGTTCGCGGAGCTGGTGGCCCGGGTGCGGGCACTGGGGCCGCGGCTGGTCGGGACGGGTGCCACGATGGGCCACCGCTCGCCATGAAGACTTCGTGGCACGGCAGCCTGCGGGTGCGCCATACCCTCATGTTCGGGCTGATGTTCCTGCTGGCGGGCAGCGTGGTGCTCGGCGGCGTGATGATCCTGGTCCAGAACAGCATGGACTACAGCCTGGCGGTGGTCTTCGCCCGCAAGATGGAGAAGTACAGCCCGGCCGACAACGTGTGGGTGTCCGACGCGATCGCCACCGACGAGGTCTCCCGGCAGATCATCATGGACTCGATGCGCGAAAACCTCCTGTTCAAGGGCGGGTTGACGCTGCTGGGAGCCAGTCTGGCCGCGACGGCCGGGGCCTGGTGGCTGTCCGGGCGGCTGCTACGCCCCCTCAACACGATCACCGAGACGGCGCACCGGATCGCGGGGCGCACCCTGCACAAGCGGATCGAATTGGACGGTCCGCACAGCGAGGTGAAGAGCCTGGCCGACTCGTTCGACAGCATGCTCGACCGGCTCGACGAGGCGTTCGCGGGGCAGGGACGGTTCATCGCCAACGCCGCCCACGAGCTGAAGACCCCGATCGCGCTCAGCCGCACCCTGCTCGACGTGGCGATGGCCCGCCCGGACAGCACACCCCAGCTGCAGCGGCTCGGCGAGAACCTGCTCGCGGTCAACCTGCGCCACGAACGGCTGATCGACTCGCTGCTCACCCTGGCCAGGGCCGAGGACGCGGTGACCGACCGGCGGCCGGTCGACCTGGCGCAGCTGGCGGAGTACGCCCTCGACGTCACCGCGAAGGCGGCGGTGGACCAGCAGGTGCAGGTGCAGGCGCAGCTCGCGGCGGCGACGGTGGTCGGCGACCCGCTCCTGCTGGAGCAGCTGATCCGCAACCTGGTCGACAACGCGGTGCGCTACAACCACCGGCACGGCTTCGTATGGGTGCAGACGCTGGAAGAGGTCCGCCAGGCCGAGATCATCGTGACCAACACCGGTGCACTGATCTCCCCGCACGAGGTGCCCGCGCTGTTCGAGCCGTTCCGCCGGCTCACCGACCGGGTCGGTTCGGCCAGGGGCAGCGGCCTGGGCCTGTCCATCGTGCGCGCGGTCGCCCAGGCGCACGGCGGCGACGCGCTGGCCATCCCCCGCCCCGACGGGGGCCTGTCTGTGCGGGTGATCCTCCCCCGCGGCGACGCCGCACGGGCCTGAGCCCCGGCCACCGATCCACTTAGGATCATGTTAACGGAATGTGTACATTATCGTTAACACCCGGGTAACAACCCTTTTGGTGGACTGTGTACCGCGACGCCGGCGAACCCCCTCCGGCGTCGAGTAACCCAGCACCAAAGGAGAAGTGAATGCCGATCGACGGCAGACGTGTGAGCCGCCGTTCAGGGCGTGGCATCCGGTACGCGGCACTGGCCGCGTGCGGGCCGTTGCTGGTGGCGATGTTGGCGGCGTGCGGGTCCGGCGACCCCGAGACCACCGCCGAAGCCGACTCCGCCGCGAGCTCCGGCTCCGAAGGCCTGTGGGACGCCTACGACAGGCAGAAGCAGAACCTCGCCAAGTGCCTGAACGAGAAGGGCCTGCAGGTCACCTACCTCGGTCACGACACGTTGGCGGACTTCTCGGGCATCCCCGACGGCGATCCGACCCCCGAGATGATCGAGTGCTACGAGAAGTGGCCCGCGCTGGACGCCCCGGTGCTGGAGGTGCCCGAGAAGCCGAGCGAGGAGCGGCTGCGCGAGGACCGTGAGATCGCCAAGTGCATGCGCGAGAACGGCGTGCCGGACTGGCCCGATCCCGATCCGAACCCCGCCCCGATCGACGGGGCCACGCTGCGGCAGGCCAAGGAAGATCACAAGGCGCGGATGCAGCAGCCCGCGGTCAAGGCCGCGGCGAAGATCTGCATGCCCGACACCAGTGACCTGACGGGTGTCGGATGAGCCGGCGGTCGCGCCGGGTGCTGTTCGGCGTCGTCGCCGCCGCGGTGGTCGCCGCGGCGGCGGCGATGTCCGCCGGAGTCTTCTCCGGCGGTGTCGACGACAGCCCGGTCGGCGCTCCCACGGTCGACACGGTCCAGGTGACCCGGTCCACGATCACGGCGGCCACGGTCGTCGACGGCGAGATCGGCTTCGGCCTGCCGTCGGCGGTCACGTCCAAGGCGACCGGCACCCTGACCTGGCTCGCCCCGATCGGCAGCACGGTCAAGCGGGGACAGCCCCTGCTACGGGCGGACGACAAGCCCGTCGTGCTGCTCTACGGCGGGCTCCCCTTCTACCGGGTCCTGGCCGACGGGGCCGAAGGCCCGGACGTCGCCCAGCTCGAAAAGAACCTGACCGCGCTGAAGTACACCGGCTTCGAGGCCGACAAGACCTTCTCCGCGTCCACGGGAGCCGCCGTCAAGCGGTGGCAGAAGGACCTCGGGCTGCCGGTCACCGGCACGGTCGCGCCGACCGACGTGATCGTGGCACCCGGTCCGCTGCGGGTCGCCACCCATACGGCCCGGCTCGGCGCGCCGGCCGCCGGTGACGTCCTCACCGCCGGCCCGACCACCCGCGTGGTCACCGCGCAGGTGCCGGCCACCGCACCCGACCTGACCAAGAAGGGTGTCAAAGCCACCGTCACGCTGCCCGACGGCACCCCGGCAGAGGCGACGGTGGTCGGTGTGGTGCCGCCCACCGAAGGCGCCCCCGGGCAGACGCCCGCGGAGCAGGGCCAGCCCAAGGTCACCGTGGAGCTGGACCTGAAAGCGGCGACGGAGCCGGAGCCCGGCCCGGTGTCGGTCCGCTTCGTCACCGCCGAGCACGCCGACGTGCTCGTGGTGCCGATCCAGGCGCTGCTGGCCGTCGGCGAGCGCGGCTACGGCGTCGAGGTGCGCGACGGCACGACCAGCCGGATCGTGCCCGTGCAGACGGGGCTGTTCGCCGGCGGCAAGGTCGAGATCAGCGGCGACGGCATCGCCGAGGGCGTCACCGTGGGGGTCGCGCAGTGAACGTGGTCGAGCTGACGGACGTCACCAAGACCTACCCCGGCGGGGTACGGGCCGTGCGCGGCGTCAGCCTCGACATCGGATACGGCGAGGCGGTCGCCGTCGTCGGACGGTCCGGGTCGGGAAAGTCCAGCCTACTCAACCTGATCGGCACCCTGGACCGCCCGACCAGCGGCCAGGTCCGCGTCGGCGGATTCGACGTGGCGGCCCTGTCCGACCGGCAGCTGTCCGGGCTGCGGGGGGCCACGATCGGGTTCGTGTTCCAGCAGTTCCACCTGACCCCGGGTGTCGCGGTGCGGGAGGCGGTCGCCGACGGCCTGCTGTATGCGAGCGTGACCGCCCGGGAGCGGCTGCGGCGCGCCGACAACGCCCTGGACCGGGTCGGGCTGGGCCACCGGCTGCACCACCGCCCACACGAGCTGTCCGGCGGGGAACGGCAGCGGGTGGCGATCGCCCGCGCGCTCATCGGCGACCCGCCGCTGCTGCTGGCCGACGAACCCACCGGCAACCTCGACTCGGCCTCCGGCGAGACGGTGCTGGGCCTGCTGACGGAGCTGAACGCGGCAGGCACCACGGTCGTGGTCATCACCCACGACCGGGACCTGGCGGCGCGGCTGCCACGGCGGATCGAGGTGTCCGACGGCCTCGTCGTGCTCGACGAGCGCGAACCGGGCGCCGTGCGGGTCGGGGCGGGCGCATGAGCGCCCCGCCCCGCCCCGGGCGGCTGTCGCCGGGCGACGTGCTGCGGGTCGGCGCGGCCGGGCTGCGGTCACGGCGGCTGCGGGTGTTCCTGTCCGCGCTCGGCATCGCGATCGGCATCGCCGCGATGATCGCGGTGGTCGGCATCTCCAGTTCCAGCCAGGCCGAACTGGACCGGCAGCTCGATCAGCTGGGCACCAACCTGCTGACCGTCGAGCCGGGCAGGACCGCCGACGACAAACCGGCACAGCTTCCGCACGAGGCGATCCCGATGATCACCAGGGTCGCCTCGGTGGAGGCGGTGTCGGCGGTCGGGCTGCTGCCCGGCGTGCACGCGTATCGCAACGAGCACGTGCACCCGGCGCAGACCGGCAGCCTCACCGTGTACGCGGGACGGCTCGACCTGCCGGAGACCATCGGGTTGAGCCCGGTCAAAGGACGCTGGCTGAGCCATCCCACCGCCGACTTCCCGACGGCGGTGCTGGGCTGGACCGCGGCGCAGCGGCTCGGCATCGCCGACACCGCGGACCGGCCGCAGGTCGTGCTCGGCAGCCGGCGCTTCACCGTGGTGGGCGTGCTGCGGCCGGTGCCGCTGGCGCAGGACCTGGACCGCGCCGTGTTCGTCGGCTGGTCGGCGGCGGCCACCTACCTCGGTTTCGACGGGCACCCGACGACCGTCTACACCCGTACCGCCGAGGATGCGGTCGCCACGGTGCGCAAAGCCCTGCCGCGCACCGTGCGGCCGGGGGCGCCCAGCGAGGTCCTGGTCTCGCGGCCGTCGGACGCGCTGGCCGCCAAGAAGATCACCGAGAACACCTTCGGCGGTCTGCTGCTGGGCCTGGGTGCGGTGGCGCTGCTGGTCGGCGGGATCGGCGTGACGAACACGATGGTCATCTCGGTGCTCGAACGCCGGTCCGAGATCGGCCTGCGCCGGGCGCTCGGAGCCACCCGCGGCCAGATCCTGCTGCAGTTCCTGGTCGAGTCGCTGCTGCTGTCCGCGCTCGGCGGCCTGGGCGGCATCCTGATCGGGGTGGCGGTCACCGGCGGCTACGCGGCCACGCAGCACTGGCCGGCCGTGGTGCCGCTGTGGGCCACGGCGGGCGGGTTCGCCGCGACGCTGCTGATCGGGGCGGTCGCGGGACTGTACCCGGCGGTGCGGGCCGCCCGGCTCACCCCGACCGACGCGCTCGCGGGCGTCTGAGGTGGCCGGCGGCGAACCCGACCGGTTCGCCGCCGGCCGCCTCGGCGAGACTTGACGCAGCCGGTCGACGGGGAGGGCCATCGTGGACGACGCCGAACGCGGCTTCTGGGCTGCCTTGGAGTACCGAATCTGCCGGGAGGTCGAAGGCTTCCAGGATCCGCAGCTGCGATGGATGTGGTGCGACGGTCTGGATCCGCAGGTGTATGACCTGCACGGTGACCCGCCGTGTATCCGGGGCGTCGCCTACTTCGGCCCGAGCGGTCAGGAGCGCTGGCAGTTCACCCTCCTGATCGGGGACGCGCTCGGTGCTGCCGGCACCATCGACTGGACCTCCCTGCTACCCGCAGACGACACGACGGGCTGGCTCTCACCGCGCATTGACGAGCGAAGACTGGTACTGGATCCGGCTGGCGCGACGCGCGAACCCTAAGCCCGGTAGGCGTGTCCGCATATGGCTGGGCACTGACTGCCGGGCCTTGAGCGGGTAGCGTCCTGGCATGATTTTTGAGCGGGGGCAGACGATCGTCCGCCGAAACCTATACCCGGACGGTCGAGTCGGGTCGGTGCTGTGCGGGCGAGTGGTCAGCGACGACGAACAGGGGCTGGCGCTGTGGATCGAGGCGGGTTCACAGGTCATGCGGCGAGTTGACGGCACTGGACAGCCGACCCGGCAGCTGTCCCTGCTCAAGTCGCTGCGGATGACGACGATGCTCAGCCCGGGTACCTGGCAGCCTTTCCGGACTCTGATGCTGATGCCGCCTGGCGCGGCCCACTGCGTCTGGTGGAGCTGGCGACCTGACGGCACGTTCGAAGGCTGGTATGTCAACCTCGAGCGTCCGGTCACCCGGTGGGCCGGCGGGGTCGACGTCTACGACCAGGAACTCGACCTGCTGGTCTATCCGGACGGCCGGTGGTCATGGAAGGACGAGGACGCGTTCGCCGAGTACACCGGCCATCCGGCGTTCTGGGATGAAGCCGAGGCCGCTGAGGTCCGCGACGAGGGGGAACGGCTGCTTGCCCTCGCCCGCGCCGGGGCCGCGCCGTTCGACGGCCGATGGATGGACTTCCAGCCGGATCCGGCGTGGGGGCTGACATCGATGCCGCACTGGTGGGAGTTGCCGGCGGACGCGACCCACTGGAGTCCCGAGTATTTCAGGCAGTGACGGGTCCGAGGGCGACGACGCCGACTAGGCATCCGCCCACTATGGACATCCGAGGACGTTCCGTCGCCGCGAGCCACCACCAGTCATGAAGCCTTGCCAAGCACGCTCTCAGTCCCTTCCGATTACGGCACCTGCCGCGAGGGGGCCGTCAAGCCCGAGGTGCGCATGGAGGCGTGTCGTGAGCGGCGCGAACTCGGGCGGCGTCGGGCGAGTGGTGACCATGTAGAGGGTCAGCCGGCCGGTCACCGCCGCGGCCGTCACCCGCTCGCCGGGGGCGGCGTACGCCAGGGCGAGTCCGCGTGGCAGCACCGCCGGGCAGCCGAGCTTGCGGGCCAGCCGCACCGCCGTCTCCGCGGTTGCCGCCGTGCGGGGCTTGCCGCCGAGTTCGGACAGCCTGCGGTGCAGCGCCTCGGTGGACATGTCGTAGGTGTAGGTGACGACCGTGCGGCCCGCGAACGGGTGACGGCCCCGGCCGATGGTGACACCGGGCGGGATGAGCACGGCCAACCGGTCGACGGCCACCGGGACCGCGCCGACGGTCGCGGGCAGCCGCAGCTGGTTGGCGATCGCGACGAACGCGGCGTCCAGGGAGCCTTCACCGACCCACGCGACGAGCCGGTCGCCGTGGTCGACGACCTGGGTGACGGCGGCATCGGCGACGAGGTCGTCCAGGGCCGGGAACAGCCACGGCGCGAGGCTGCCGAAGGTGCCGACGGTCAGCGTGCGCGACTGCGCGGCCGCGCGGGTCCGGTCGAAGATCGCCTCCAGGTGGCCGAGCACGTGGGTCGCCTCGTGGCACAGCGCGCGGCCCGCGGCGGTCGGGCGTGCCCCGGTGGTGTCGCGGTCGAACAGGCGCTCGCCGATACGGCGTTCCAGGGCGGCGAGGCGGTTGCTGGCGGCCGGTTGGCTGATCATCAGTTCGCGCCCGGCGGCACCGAGCGAGCCGTGCCTGGCCACGGCCTCGATCAGGCGCAGGTCGTCCACCGACGGCAATGAGCTCATATGCACAGCTTATGAGCGCCGGTCACGGATCGCCGCCTACCGTCGAGCCGGGCCCGGTTCGAAGATCGAATACATGAACCCCCGCCGTGACATCGCCGCGATGCTGACCACCACCTTGATCACTTGGACGGGGCAGCGGGCCACCGCCGTCGCCCTGCCGCTGGTCGCCCTGGCCGAGACCGGTTCGGTCTGGACCACGGGCCTGGTCGGCGGTGCGGTCGGGCTGCCGGTGCTGACCTCGGCGTGGTGGGCGCGTCGACTGCGCCAGCGCCTGACCGGCGGCCGCGCGCTGGCCTGCGTGCTCGCGGTGCAGGTGGTCGGCCTGCTCGTGGTGCCCGTCGGGGTCGCGATGGGCGGGATCTCGGCAGCCCATCTCGCGGCCGCCGGGCTGATCACCGGCTGCGCGACCGCGCTGAGCGGGCCCGCCCAGCGGGCGCTGCTGGCCGACCTCGGCGACCGGGTCGGGCCGGACACTGCGACGAAGGCGCTGGCCTGGCAGGACTTCGTGCACCGGGTGACGATGATCTTCGCGCCGCCGCTGGCCGGGTGGGCCGTGGCCCAGGGCGCCACCATGCCCCTGCTGTGGGCCGAAGCCGCGGGCGTCGCCGTCGCCGCGCTGCTCATGCTCGGCGTACGCGGCACCGCGGCACCCACGGCCGACGCCGACCCCGCGCCACCGCTGCGCGACGTGCTGCGCCGGCACCGCGACATCCGCATCGGCGTCACCATGTCGGCCGTCGGCGGGCTGGTGTGGTTCGCGTTCACGCTCGGGCTGGCCATCCTCGGCGCGCAGACCGCCCGGCCCGGGGTGCTGGTGTCGGCCGCGCTGACCGGCTACGGGCTCGGCTCGCTGGCCGGAGCGCTGCTGGCACCCACCCTGGTGCCGAGGCTGCCGATGCTGGCCACGATGGCTACCGGCTGGGCGGCGCTGGGCGCCACATTCCTGGTGCTGCCCGCCCTGACCGGGTCGCTGACCCTGCTCGGGTGCGCGGCGGCGGCCGGCGGGTTCTTCATGCCGCTGGGCATCGGCGCACTGAACCGGCTCATCAGCACCACCACCGAAGGGGCCGACCGCCGGGCGGCGTTCGCCGCCGAAAGCCTGCTGCACGACGGCGCGGTCTCCACCGGGCTGCTGCTCGGCGGCGCGGTCATCGGCCTGGCCGGGGCGGGCCCGACGCTGGTCGCCGCCGGGGCGGTGCAGGTAGGCGTGGCAGTGCTGGCCCTGCCCCGCCGACCGCGCTTGTTCCGGGCCGCCACGTCGCCGGCAAACAATGATCGAATAAGCAAGGACCGATACCCTGGGGGTATCGGTTAGGCGATCTGCCGGCGGAGCCAGTTCGGGTCGGGGTTGACATGCGAGCTGCCGCCGATGACCACGGTCGGCACCGTCTCGTCGCCGCCCGTGATGGCCCGCACCGCGGCCGCGCCGTCCGGGTCGCGCCAGATGTCGACCCAGTGCGCCCGCCGCGCCCCGGACGGGCCGAGCCGGGCCCGCAGGCGCAGGCAGAACGGGCAGCCCGGCCGCCAGTACACGATGGGTTTGCCGTCCTCGGCGGCGCGGCGCTGCGCTTCGGCGGCCTCGATCGACCGGGGGAAGGCCAGCGGCGACTGCGTGACGGCGAGCAGGCCGAACAGCAGCCCGAGCACCGCCCCGGCGACCGGGGACCCGGTGACGAACTGCCGTGCCGCTATCGCCGCGCCGGTGACCGCGATCAGCAGCGGGACCATCCATCTACGCACCATGCGGCCGACGCTATCGGTCACGGCCCGCGCCGGATAACCCTCGTTCGGTCGACTCGCGGCGATCACCGCGTGACCTGGCACACGCCAACCCATTGATGGGTGACCATGTACACGGCATGATCTGCCCATGGACAGTCGTGAGAGTGGACGCTCCATCGAGCAGGCCGTGGCCGCAGCGGGCCTGGGCGAGCTGCACGGCCGTTACCGGCCCGCGGTGGCCGCGGAGATCGCCATCGCCGTGTGCTGCGCCGCGCTGGGACTCGTCCTGCTGGCGGCCGGCGCCGCGGACGGCGCGGGCGCGGTGGTCGCGATCGGCGCGGGCGTGCTCGCGCTCGCGGCGATCAGCGGCCTGGTCACCTGGCGCAAAGCCAATACGTGGCGTCACCTTTACACCGGCGGGACTCTGACCGTGGACCCCCAGGGGACGGTCACCTCGGTGGTGTCCTGGCACGACGTGGCGCACCTGCGGTACTGGACCAGGGTCACCAACCTGGGCACCGCATACGTCGAGGTGCCGATGTGCCGCCTGGACCTGAACAACGGCGAGGTCGTCGACCTGGGCAAGCCGCGCTACAAGGAGTTACCGGAAATCGTGTCGATCGTGGACGCGAACATCTCCGCGATCAAACTCCCTCTCAAAATCGAGGAGCTGCGCAGCACGGGGTCAGCGGCCTTCGGGCCGATCACGCTGGCCGCCGAGGGGGTGCGCTGGCGCGAGTCGCTGGTGCCGTGGCACGCCGTCACCAGGGTAGAGGCCGCCAAGACCCGCCTGAAGATCTGGACCGACGGCAACCGGCCGGTCGTCTCGCAGCTGCTCAGCGCGGTTCCCGAACTCACCGTGCTGATCCACATGTTCGGGCACTGGCAGGAGCTGCGGCCGGACCGACCCGGCACCCAGGCCGAGCCCGAGCAGAAGTCCTGATCGCACGCAGCAGAACACGAGCACGAACATTCGAACGCGGCGCACCGTCGCGATCGCCGCACGATTATGTCCGGTGATCACCGCCGCTTCACGCGGCCGCCACGCGTCCGTCGCCGCAACGACAGGGAACGCCCGCACGCTGCTGGCGATCCCGTCAGGAGGCGTGATGAAGACAGCGAACCTGATCGTCAACCCGGGCGCCGACGTCGGCACCGGCGGCGCCGGCACGCCGACCCCGGTGATCCCCGGATGGACCACCATCGAAGGCGTCGCGGCCGTCATCGCGTACGGCAGCAGCGGCTACCCGAGCGCGTCCAGCCCCGGGCCGACCGATCGCGGCGCGAACTTCCTCGGCGGCGGCGACTCGCCGCGCACCCGGCTCACGCAGCAGATCACGCTGCCGATGACGGCGCAGATCGACGCGGGCGCGGCGCTGTTCGACATCGGCGGCTGGCTGGGCGGCTACGCGGGCCAGGACGACGGCGTACGCCTGTCGGTCGAGTTCCTCGACGCCGCCGCCCGCCCACTCGGCGTGGTCGTGCTCGGCCCGGTCACCGCCGCCGAACGCGCGAACACGACCGGCCTGCTGCGCCGCGCCCAGACCGGCACCGTGCCGCCGGGCAGCCGCACCGCCCGGGTGCTGCTGCTGTTCACCCGCGACGGCAACGTCTCCAACGACGGCTACGCCGACAGCCTCTGGCTCATCCTGTCCACACCGGACGTGAACCTGCTCGTCAACCCGGGCGGTGACAGCGGGCCCGGCGGCAGCGGCGGCGCGACCGCGTCGATCCCCGGCTGGACGCACCTGGAGGGCGGCACCGCCGTCATCGCGTACGGCACCAGCGGCTACCCGACCGCGACGAGCCCCGGACCGGGCGACCGCGGCGCCAACTTCCTCGGCGGCGGCACCTCGGCCCGCAGCCGGATCGGGCAGAGCGTGACGCTGCCCGGCACCGCCGCGATCGACGCCGGCACCGCCCGCTACGACGTCGCTGCCTGGCTCGGCGGGTACGCCGACCAGAACGACACCGCGCAGCTGTCCGTGGCGTTCCGCAACGCGGCCGGGCAGACCCTGGCCACGGTGGTGCTCGGCCCGGTCACCGCCGCGCAGCGCGCGAACACCACCGGGATGCTGTCGCGCACCGCCGCCGGCACCGTGCCCGTGGGCAGCCGCACCGCGCAGGTCGAGCTGCTGTTCGTGCGCTCCGGCGGCACCTCCAACGACGGTTACGCCGACTCCCTGTCCCTGAGCATCACCGGAGGAGCCTGATGGCCCTGCACCGCCGCCAACTGCTGCAGGCCGCCGTCGGCGCGGGCGCGCTGGCCAGCGCGTGGCCGCTGGCCCGGGAACTCGGCCCGCAGGCCGCCTACGCCGCCGCGGCGGCACTGGGCGCGAGCTGGGATCCGGCCCCGTTCACCCTCGGCGTCGGCTCCGGCGACCCGCTGCCGACCAGCGTCGTGCTGTGGACCCGGCTGGCCCCGGACCCCCTGGCCGACGTGCAGCCGCTGCCCGACATCGTGCAGGTCGACTGGAGCGTCGCCACCGACGCGACGATGTCCAACGTGGTCGCGTCCGGGTCGGTCGCCGCGTCGGTGCTGCTCGGGCACAGCGTGCACGTCGTCGTCGACGGGCTGAGCGCCGGGCAGCGCTACCACTACCGGTTCCGGGCGCTGGGGCAGTACAGCCGGGTCGGGCGCACCAAGACCGCCCCGGTCGGCGCGGTCAACCTGGTCCGCTTCGCGTCGCTGAACTGCCAGAACTACCAGTCCGGCGAGTACCCGGGGATGCGTGACATCGCCGCGGACACCAACCTGGACTTCGTGGTGCACCTCGGCGACTACGTGTACGAGGGCTCGGAGCTGGGCACCGCGTACACCCTGACCGACTACCGCAAGCTGCACGCGCTGTACAAGGGGGACCCGCTGCTGCGCGACGTGCACGCCGCGCACCCGTTCTACCTGACCTGGGACGACCACGAGGTCGTCAACGACTACACCGGTTCGCGGGGCGCGGCGAGTTTCGTGGCCCGCCGCTCGGCGGCCTACCAGGGCTGGTACGAGCACCTGCCGCTGCGGCTGGAGGGCTCCGACACGGCGCTGCCCGACCCGCGGATCTACCGCCACCGCAGGTGGGGCGATCTGTTGGAGCTGGTCATCCTCGACCTGCGGCAGTACCGGACCGAGCAGAACCTGACCGGCGGGTCGATCCTGGGCGCGGCGCAGAAGCAGTGGGTCAAGGACCGGATCTCCCAGCGCAGCGGCGGCTGGCACTGCTGGGTCAACTCGATCTTCCTGAGCCAGCAGCGCAACCCCGACGGCGGCTACCTGTTCACCGACCAGTGGGACGGCTTCCGGGCCGAGCGCACGGAACTGCTCACCTACGCCCAGCAGCAGGGCATCGCCGACTTCGTGACGATCACCGGCGACTGGCACAGCGCGTTCGTGCAGGACGTGCGCCCCGACTTCGACAACCTGGCCGCGCCGGTCATCGGCACCGAGTTCGTGGCGCACTCGACGACCTCGGGGGCGTACTCGGCGAGCTGGAACGCGACCAACGGGCCGCGGCTCGGGCAGGTCAACCCGCACCTGCAGTACTTCGAGGGAAACCGGTACGGCTACGACCTGTACGAGGTGACCCCGCAGCGCTGGACGACCCGGCTGCGGGTGGTCAGCGACCGCGCGAACCCGAACGCCGCGGTCAGCACCCTCACCAGCTGGCACGTCGACCGGGGCCGCGCCGGGGCGTACGAGGACCCGGCGACCAAGGGCTCCGCCGCCCAGTACCGCCGCACCCCGTGACCTGCGGATCCGGCCAAGCTTGACAACGTACAACCGATTGGTTGTATATTCGAGAGGTGGCCGAGCCCAGCGAGGATCAAGCAGACGCCTTCTTCCACGCCCTGGCCGACCGGACCCGGCGCGACATCATGCGCCGCGTCCTGGCCGGGCAGCACTCGGTCTCCGCACTCGCGGCGAAGTACGACATGAGCTTCGCGGCGGTGCAGAAACACGTCGCCGTGCTGGAGAAGGCCGGCCTGCTCACCAAGCTGCGCAGCGGACGCGAGCAGCTGGTCAGCGGTGACGTGGCGGCGGTGCGCTCGGTGGCGTCCATGCTCGCCGAGCTGGAGCAGGTCTGGCGCGGCCGCATCGCCCGCATCGACGAACTCATCGCATCCGATACCGGCCAGGAGGACTGACCCATGCCCGTGACCGACGTCCAGCACGACCTCGACAACCTGACGCTGACCATCACCGCCGACTTCGCCGCCCCGGTGGCACGCGTCTGGCAGGTCTACGCCGACCCGCGCCAGCTGGAGAAGGTGTGGGGCCCACCGACCTACCCGGCGACCGTCGTCGAGCACGACCTGCGGCCCGGCGGCCGGGTCACCTACTACATGACCGGCCCCGAGGGCGACAAGCACGCCGGGTACTGGCTGGTCACCGCCGTGAACGAACCGTCGGACTTCTCCTTCGAGGACGGCTTCGCCGACCTGGACTTCACCCCGAACCCGGACCTGCCCGTGTCCCAGAACGTGTACACCTTCACCGCCCACGACGGCGGCACCCGCGCGACCTACGTGGGCACCTACCAGTCCGCAGAGGCGCTGCAGCAGGTGCTCGACATGGGCGTCGTCGAAGGCGCGTCCCTGGCGATCAACCAGATCGACGAGCTGATCGCGGCCTGAGCGCCGGATGTAACCCGCAGGACCGAGCGGCTCCGCGTGAGCGGCTCGGTCCTGCTGCTCTACGCTTCCGCCCATGTTCGCGGGCCTGGACGACATCGACTGGGAATCACTGACGCACGCCTACGGCTCCGCCGCGGACGTGCCCGACTGGCTGCGCGGCCTGGCCGACCCCGATCCGGCGGTCCGGGAGCAGTCCCTCGACGCCATGTACGGCGCGGTCCACCACCAGGGCGACGTCTACGACTCCACGGTCGCCGCGGTGCCGTTCCTGATCGAGGCCCTGACCGCGCCGGACCTGCCCGGCCGGGCCGGCATCGCCGAACTGCTCACCAGCATCGCCGACATCGACGGCTGGCAGGACGCAGCCGAACTGGACGAAGACGGATTAGAGATGCTCCGCGAGGCCACCCGCGCCAACGCGCTCGCCTGCGCCGCAGGGCCGGCCCTGGCCCGTCTCGTCGACGACCCCGACCCGGCGGTGCGGGCCGCCGCGCCGAAGCTGCTCGTCACCGTGGCCGCCACCATCCCGGACCTCGCCGCGCTGCTCATCAGCCTGCTCCGCACCGAGGACGACGCCGAGGCGCGCGGAGGACTGTTCGACGCCCTGGGCAGCCTCCCACCCGATGACGACACGATCGGCGAGCTGCTCGCCCTGGCCCGGTCCACACCGGCGTCCACGGCCCTGACCGCCCTGATCGCGGTGGCCCGCAGCGACCCGCACCGGGCTCCGCTGGACGGCGTCGCCGGACTCATCGACCGCGCCTACGCCGAGCAGGGGCCCGCCGTCGAGCCCGCCGGCTTCCAGACCGACACCCTGGTAGGCGCGATCCGGGTGATGCAGGAACAGGAGCAGCAGGGCCGCCGCGCGCCGCACTGCACCCGCCTGATCGAGGAACTGACCGATCCGCTCGGCCCGCGCGTGGCCGAACGGATCGCCATCGTCACGCCGCTGCTCGCGTCGCCGCACGACGACGTCGCCGGTGACGCGCTGTTCGCGGCGAACAAGCTGATCGATCGATGGCGTGGCGACTACCACGAGACGGTGACCCGGATCGCCGGACTCATCGACCGGTCCCCGCACCTGGCCCAGCGTGCCGCGGGCATGCTCAACAACTGGGGGCCGGTCGCCGCCCCCGCCGCCGGCGCGGCCGCCGGGCGTCTGGCCGCCCTCGACGCCCTCCCCTGGCGGGATGGACTGCCGGAATGGACCGTCCGGTACTCGCGCGATCTGCCCGGGCTGCACCCGTACGTCGAAATCCTCGCCGGGCTCGGCGACGAACGAGCGCTGCCGCTGCTGCTGACCGCGCTACGGCTGCCGCGGCGACCGCAGCCCACCGGATACCAGCTCGCCCACTATCCCGCGCACGCCGACCGGATCACCGCCGAAATCGTGCGGGTCTTCCCCGTGCTCTCGCCCGGCGACGAGACACCCCTCGAGTGGTACGGCTTCCAGACGGCGTTGCGGGCCTTCGGCCCCGCTGCCGCTCCCGCTGTCCCCCGCCTGCTCGCCTCGCCACTACGGGACTGGACCGCGGGCACACTCGGCCGGATCGGCCCGGCCGCGGCCGAGGCCCTACCCGCCCTCCGGGTGGCCGCGGCGAGCGACGATCCCCGGCTGGCCGTCGCGGCAGCCGGGGCGCTGTGGCACATCGACCGGTCGCCGGACACACTGGCACTGCTGACCGCCCAGCTGGACGGCCCGGCGGCCGGCGCGGCGTTCGAGGCGATCACTGAGATGGGACTCGCCGCCGCCACGGCCGCTCCGCTGATCGCGACCTACCTCGACGCGCCACCGGACCGGCACTGGTGGACGCCCGCACGAGCCGCTCTCGCGTGGTGGCGGCTGACCGGTGACGCCGAGCGGGTGGCGCCGGTGTTGACCGCCGCCTGGCACGGCAATCCGCAGACCCGCACGAAGATCGCGAGGGCGGCCACCGGTGCGCTGGCGGCCTTGCTGGAGCCGCTGTTCCGCGCCGAGCTCGAATCGAACCGAAGGCACAACGCCAGGGAGAACTCCTGGTCGAGCGGCCAGGTCACCGAGGACGAGCAGCTGCTGGGCCTATGCCGGGCAGTGGCCGGAAAGTCGACCTGATCGCCGCGGCGGCGGCCGTCGGGCGGCGCGTTCAGCCGAGCCGGGCGATGAACTTGACCTCGACCACCTGACCCGGGATCGCCAGCGCTGTCGTGCCGACCGTCGTATTGGCCACCTGCGGTTTGGCGTCCGCCCCGTAGAACTCGTCGCGGACCTCCTTCATCACGGCCAGAGCCGCCTGGATGTCGATGGCGAACACGACCTCCTCGACGACGTTGTCGAAGGTGCACCCGAAGTGTTCGAGGATCGTGCGGGCGTTGCGGTACGCCTGCGTCAGCTGGGCCTTCATCACCGCGTGCTCGACGGACTGCCGCCCGTCCGGCGCGGGCGACACCATGGTGCCGTCGGCCTCGTGGCCGAGTTGCCCCGAGATGTAGATCGTGTCGCCGACCTGCACCGCCTGGGCGTAACCGGCCGCCTTCTCCCACGGCACGCCCAGGTCGAAGGTCGATTTCTGAACACCCATCACAACCTCCTGGCCATCGTTCAAGAAAGTAATATATCGGACCAATCATCCAGTCGTGCCCGCATTGCCTGCGCCACCCTCGACCCGCTCCGCCCGCGCATCCGAGCCATCTGCCTGGTCAGCCGGCGTCGGCGCTCGCGGGGCAGCGAGCGGCAACGCGGTCAGCCACGATCCTGAGTGGACAGATGGTGAAGAACTTCGGCCAGTCGCTGTACGAGTTCGCCGTCGAGCGGGAGACCGTCGCGCCGCTGGGCATCCGGTATGTGCAGGCCGACCTGTGCGCTCTGCCCGACCTCGGCGCACCGTTCGATGCCGTCGTCGCCAGCATGGTCCTGCCCGCCATCCCGGACTGGACCGGCGTCATGCGGGCGTGCGTGGACGCGCTCAAACCCGGGCTGTTCGTGTTCACCGTCAACCACCCGTGCTTCGAGCAGCTGTGGCCGAGCTGGCGCGAGCACGGCGAGTACCGCACCCGCCGCTATCTCGCCGAGTACGAGATCCCCGGTCCCAGCGGCGTCGACTTTCACCGCACCATCGCGACCTACCTCAACCAGCTCGTCAGGCTGGGCTGCCAGGTCGCCGAGATCGCCGAACCCGGTCTCGACGCGGGTCCTAACCGATCGGCACCCCTAGCCCCCCGGTCTACTCCCGACCCACCCAGGTAGCGACACAGACCTCGTTGCCTTCCTGATCGGCCAGCACCCACCACTTCGGCGCGTGCTCGTCGGTCACCAGACGACCTCCGGCGGCGAGGGCGGCGGCGATCCGGGCCCCGGCCTGCTCGTGCGGGACGGCGATGTCGAGGTGTATGCGGTTGCGCTGCGGGCGCGGGTTGTCCATGCCCTGGAATCCGATACCCGGGCCACGACCTCGCGGGTCGAACAGGTAGTCGTCGCCGATCTGGCCATAGCCCAGCACCGCGCGCCAGAACGGCAGCACCTCCGCGCCGACGAGTGCGTCCATCGTGACGTTGACCAGCTGGACGGCGGCCGGATCCGCGACCAGACCCAGCTCCTTCGCGGCAGCCGAGATCCCGCGGGCCAGTGCGATGTCGCGGACCGTCATGCTCACGGTGACGCCCGCCTGCCGCAGATCGACCCTGAGCTGCTGTTCGGCAGGACCAGCGAGCCGGCCGATCTCGCCGACGAGCGCGATTCCCTCGGCAAGCGAAGCGGTCCGGAAGTGGGCCGACACCAGGTGGTACAGGACGCGCCAGTCCTCGACACCGTCAGCCGCGTGAAACTGCGCGGCGGTGATCCGCTCGGTCATGGGGCCAAGCTAACACCGAGCGGCACCCGGAACGCACGCCTACCGAGTAGGGTCGGCCCGTGCTGAACCCCCCACGCTGGCGCCTGCTGGACGAGGAAACCGGCGCCGACCTCACCGACTGCGCCGACATCGACGGGCTCTTCGTCGACCGTGTGTTCCCGCCGGAGCCGCTGTACGAGCGCTACACCCTGGTGAGCTGTGCACCGTCCGGGCCGCTGCGCGCCGCGATCGACGGCACAGGGCCGGGGTGGTTCGGCAATTTCCTCCTCGTGGGCGCGCACGTCGCGGGCCGGCCGGTGAGCGAACGCTGCGAAGATCAGTGCCCCGGATGCTACGAATTCATGGAAGAACTGCTCGACGTCCGGGTCGTCGGCCACCGGCCCGCCGCTGACGGGTCCGGCCTGCTCGACATCGATCTGGAAGGCCACCGCCGGGACGAAGAGAACAACCTCCGCGGCTCCGTCGCGCCTACTGTCTTCGGCTACCAGTTGACCGCCTGGTCCGCGGCGGAAGAGACCCCGCTCGGTGAATGCCGGAACATCACGGGCCTGTTCCACGAACGGCCGGAGATCTGGCCACCGGGTCCGCCGGTGACCCTGGTGGGTTGCCGCCCCGGGCTCGCCGGATCATTCCGCGCCGAACTGGCCCACTTACGCGCCGACGGCGTGGTCCACAAGATGGGCTGGGGAAAGCGGGTGTTCGGAACCGTCGTGGAGACCCGCCCGTCCACTGTCGGCGACGGCCTCGTCGACATCGCCTTGGACGCGCGGATCCCGGAGCCGTTTGCGGCCAACGAACGCCCGCTCTGGGACATGTGGCGCGCCGAAGGCCCGGCCGAGCCGAACCAGTGGGCGACGCTCGACCGCAGCCACCGCTACCTCTGGGTGCGCGCTGCCGCCGTCCACCGCGACCACGGCCCGGACAAGCCCGCGGACACGGTCTACCACCTGGACGGACGCCACGTCACCGACTATGACGCGTTCTACTGCGCGATCGGTGAGGCGGTCAACGGCCCCGGCGGCTGGTTCGGCGGTGACCTGTTCTGGCTCCACGACGTCGCCGCCGGTGGCGGCGGCGGCGCGACCCCCGGCTTCCGCCTGATCTGGCACGACTCCGAGGTCGCGCGCACCCACCTGGTTCCCGGCTACGACCGCATGAGCTGGCTTCCCGCCATCACCTTCGACGACCTGGTCCGATACCTCACGGCGGACGGCGTCCGGCTCGAACTACGCTGACTCGGCACCACCGGCGGCTCGAGGCAGGTCGCGTACCAGCTTGGCCACCATCTCGGTGTCCTGGTTGTTGCCCACGAACTCCGAGAACCCGCCGCCCGCGAAGGTCCAGCCGCCCTCGGCGACGATCGTCCTGAGCTTGTCCACGGGTATCCGGACGGCCGCCGCGGGCATCCTCCACTCCCCCACGACGACCTGTTCGACCCGCTCGGCGAGCGCATCGAGGCTGGCGAAATCGTCCGGCTCGGCATCGTCGGCCTGGAACCAGTCACCTTCGGACGCCACCCGCAGCAGCGTCGCCTCGGCCGCCTCCGGACCGTCGATGTCTTCCTCGATCCAGTCGTGTTCGAAGTAGGAGAAGCGGAGGAGGATGCTCTGCTCAGGCATCCTTGAATGGTACAAACGCCCAGGACGGCGGCGGAGCCGCTCAGCGGTTCCATGGCCAGGTCGCGGCGGCGGCCGGGAAACGGCGCAGATATTCCCCGTCCAGTTCGTCCAGGCGGATCTGCAACATGGCCCGGTCGCGTGGTATGCCGCGCTTGATGACGGTGCGGCCGACAGCGTGGGTCGTGGCCAGTTCCACCCGCAGCTCCGCGTCGCTGAGCTGCGCGGCCGGAGGGTAGGGGCGCACATCCTGCCGCGGCGACAGCGCGGTGGTCATGCCAGTTGCTCGACTCTGCTCGGCGACGATCACCCGAAGGCTTTTCCCCGGCCGGCTCCGGCTAAACCCCGACCCGGCCGCGGCGTCATGGCCCGGCCGGTGGTATCGATGCCAGGACCTGGCCTTCGCCGTCGCCGGGGTTCGCGGCGCTCGGCGACGGCTCGACGGGGGACGGCGGGGGCTCCTGAGACGACGGTGCGGTAGTCGGCGCCTGCGGCGAGGCGGCAGGACTTGTCTGTTCGCCCGGTAGCACCGGGCCGCCCGAGCCTGGCGCGACCGGCCCGGTCGCGCCGCTGGCGGCGGGCGCCGGAAGCCGGCTGCCTGAGGTGCTCAGCAACGTCGGCACGCAGGGCTTTCCGGCCAGTGTGAAGGCTGTGGGCAGCGGGTTGCTGCCGGCGTAGGCACCGCCGACCAGCATGACCGCCGACCTGCCGGGCTCTACGGTGCCCACCGTGTCGTTGGTGGCGGTGCGGTCGCGCTGCGCCCAGCCGTACGCGGCGTCGATGCGCTGGCCAGCCGGCACGGTGAACGCGACGGGCCCGGACACGGGTGTGTCCGTGGTGTTCGTGACGGTGAGGTTGGCCCGGTAGCGGCCCGCGTCGTCGGACAGCAGCCGGTACACCGCAGTGCAGGCGGCGGGGCTGGCCTGCGGCGCCGGCGGCGCCGCACTGAACTGCGGCGGCTCGGTCCGCGTGGCCACTGCCCAGACGACGCCGGCCCCGGCGAGCACGGCCGCGGCCGCCGCGGCGGTCAGGAACCGGCGGCGTCGGCGGGTGCCGGCCGGTCGCCACGGCAGGATGTGCGTGACCGCCTCGTCGTCGGCGGCCGGGACGGCGACGATGGCCGGGACCTCCTCGGGGGTGTGCGCGCGCAACGTCGCGGCGAGCTCGGCGGCGGAGGGCCGCCGGTCCGGCTGCTCGGACAGGCACGCGGCCACCGCTGCCGCGAGCTGCGGCGGCAGACCGGGCACGGCCGGCAGCGGCGTCGGCGGGCGGAGCAGCGGCGCGGTCATCAGCGCGACGGCGTTGTCCGCCCGCCACGGCAAGGTGCCGGCCAGCATCCGGTACAGCAGCACCCCGAGGGCGTAGACGTCGGCAGCGGGCTGCACGAGCCGGCCGTCGAGGCGTTCGGGTGACACGTACGCGGGTGTGCCGATGAGCTGGCCGTCGGCGTCGTACTCGTTGCTGCCCGGCGGGGCGCACAGCTCGAAGTCGATGATCTTCACCCCACCGGCGGGGAGCAGGACGTTGCCTGGGGCTATGTCACGGTGGACGATGCCCCGCGCGTGGGCGGCGGCGAGCCCGTCGGCGATCTGCGCGCCCACCTGAGCCGCCTGTTCCCACGGCAGTCTGATCTGCTCGGTCAGCACCTGCTTGAGCGCAATGCCGTCGATGAGTTCCATCACCAGGTACGCCGCGCTCAACCGGCGACCCTGGTGGACGAGCCCGTAGTCGTAGACGTCCGCGAGGTTCGGGTGGCGCAACCGGGCCAGAGCCTGGGCTTCGACCTGTAGCCGGTGCAGCGCCGCCTCGTCGTCGAGCAGATCGGTCTTGAGGAGTTTGACGGCGACCATACGTCCCAGCCGCTCGTCTCGGGCGTGCCAGACGGTGGCGCTGCCGCCGCGTCCCGCCGGTTCGGTCAGCAGGTAACGGCCCTCCAGCATGGCGCCTGCTTGCCACGGCGACGCTGCGGTGGTGGTCATGGGTGCCCTCCTTGCGGATACAGCGCGCCGATACCCCGCGGCCGGGCGCAGAAACCGGCCTGGATCGCCTGAAGCGGCTCTGAGCTGCACGGAAGGCCGCATACCAAGCAATGACACCTGTTGCAGCGGTGACGCTGATACGCCGCCCGTACCGAAATCTCTGCCGAGAAGGGCTTGACCTTGCCCCTGGGTCAACCCTCGACGATGGTCGGCATGAACGAGATGACGCAGGTCAACGACAAGATCACCGCTTTCCGCGAGGCGACCGGCGTGCCCGGCTACCTGATCGGCGTGTACCACGGCGGCCGGCGAACGGTGCTGGCTCAGGGAACAGCCAACCTGGCCACCGGTGCGCCGATGCGGGACGACACCGGGTTCCTGTTCGGATCCATCACCAAGGTCATGACAACGATGCTGGTGCTGCAGCAGGTGGACCGGGGACTGCTCGACCTGGACGCGCCGGTGGTCCGCTACCTGCCGGAGTTCCGGCTTACCACGCCCGGCGCCGACCGGATCCTGATCCGGCACCTGGTGACCCACACCAGCGGCATCGACGCCGACCTGTACTTCCCGGTCGCCGAAGGCCCAGGCGCGCTGGAGACCTACGTCGACGGGCTCGGCCGGCAGTGCGGGGCCCTGTTCGAGCCGGGCACGCTGATCAGCTACTCCAACGGCGGCATGATGATCGCCGGGCGGCTGCTGGAGGCGGTCACCGGCCTGCCCTACCACGAGCTGCTCGAACGGGAGATGTTCCAGGGCGTCGGCATGCACGGGTCGGCGACGTCGGCCCGGCAGGCGATCCTGCGCAGCACCGCGATCGGGCACTTCGCCGACCCCGCGACCGGCCGGGTGCGCCCGACCGGCATGTTCATGCTCCCCGACACCTGGGCGCCGGCCGGCGGCACCCCGATCGGCACGATCGACGACCTGCTCGCCCTGGGCCGCACCCACCTCGGCGGCAGCGTCGCACCGTCGGGGACGCGGGTCCTGTCAACGGAGGCGACCGCGCTGATGCGAACCGTGTCGCACGACATGGGCACCCCCAACGTGCCGCCGGTCGGCATGGGCTGGCTGCTGACGCCGTACGGCGGCACGACCGTGCTGTCCATGTCGGGGGCGTCGCCCGGCGGGGTGGCGGTGCTCGCGGTGGCCCCCGAACTCGACCTGGTGGTCGCGGCGTACGGCAACGACCCGCGTGCCCTGGCCCTGCACGACGAACTGCTGCCGTGGCTGGTGCGGCAGCTCTCGGCGAATCCGGAGCCGCCCGTGCCCCCGCTGGCCCCGGCACAGGCCGACCTCGCCCGCTACGCCGGCACGTACCGCTCCGACCAGCTGCGCGTCGACGTGCGCGTGGTGGACGGCGGATTGGAGGAGCACCTCACCTACGAGCCCGCCGACGCCGTCCAGGAGCAGGTGTTCACCGGGTTCGTGGGCGGCCCGTTCGAGGTGCCGCCGCTACGCTACGAACCGGTCGGCGACGGCCTGTTCGCCCCGGCCGGCCTGCCGCTGGACACCCTCGACGGATACGCCCGCCAGCTGCTCGTCTCCTACCACGGCGACGGCGACGACGGCCCCACGCACCGCTGCGCCGGCGGCCGGATGACCCGCCGGGTCACCACCACGACCCTCTGACAGGATGACCCCATGATCGACGAGCTGGCCGACGGCGAGGCACGAAACCTGCTGACCATCGGCCAGCTCGCCGACTACGCCGGAGTGACGATCAAGGCCGTCCGCCACTACCACGAACGCGACCTGCTGCCGGAGCCGTCCCGCGACGGTTCCGGCTACCGGCGCTACGGCGCACGCCACGCCGTCCAGCTCATCAAAATCAAGACCCTGGCCGAGGCCGGTGTGCCGCTCGCCCGGGTCAGGGAGCTGCTCGCCGCCGACCCGGCCGCGTTCACCGAGGCGATCGGCGAGGTCGAGCGCGACGTCCGCGACCACATCGACCGGCTGCACCGCACCCTCGACCGCATCGCCCGGCTGCGCGCAGGCGACCGGCTGTTCGTATCCGAACAGGTCGCCGACTACCTCGACCGCCTGCGCGCACTGGGTGTCGGCGAGCGCACGGTCCACCTCGAACGCGACCTGTGGATCATGATGCAGGCGCTGTCGCCGCAGACCGCCGACGGCTGGCTCACCGACAAGCTGGACGCCCTCGACGACCCCCAGTTCCAGGACATCTACCGCGACTACGACGCCGCCTACGGCTGGTCGCCCGACGACCCGCGCCTACCGGAGCTGGCCCGCCGGTCCCGGCGCTGGTACGACAGCCGCCAGCCGACTGCCGAAGCCGGTCTCGACAGCGACCCGGAGATCGTCGCGCTGGCCGCCGCGGCCGCCGCGGCGGCGTCGCCGGCCTGGGCCCGGCTGGGACAGCTGACACAGCAGGCCGACGGCCCGCTGTAGACCGCGGGCCACCTGCCTGTCCGTTGCCCGACGTCAAGGCGGCTGCTTAGGTGGAACCCATGCGGGCGGCATCGTCATGAGGGTGATCGTCCTCGGGGGGACCTGGTTCGTCGGGCGGGCCGTCGTCGCAGCGCTGGTGGCGGACGGTCACACGCCACTGGTGGTCCATCGAGGACATGCCGAGCCGACCGGCCTCGCCGACGCCGAACATCTTCACGCGGAGCGCCGGTCCTGGCCGGCTCACCGGGACGCCTTCGCGGCATTCGAGGCGGACGCGGCGATCGACGTCTCGGCCGAGAACGGGGCAGGCGCGCGAGCGGCGCTGGATGCTCTGCCCGCGGGCATCCGGCTCGTCGCCCTGTCCAGCATCGATGTCTACCGGGCCTACGAAGGGATGCTGGCTCGCCGGTACACCGACGCCGTCCCGCTGACCGAGGGCTCGGCGCTGCGCACCGCCCGCCATGTGGAGGGGCCGCACTGGGAGAACCTCGAACTGGAGGAGCAGTACCTCGCCGCCGGCGCCACGGTCCTGCGTCTCGGCGCGGTCTACGGAGAGCATGACTACCAGCGTCGCTTCGAGCCGGTCCTGCGGCGCATCAGAGCCGGACGCGCGCAACTGCCGGTCGGCGCGGGCAACTTCCTGTTCAGCCGCGTCTACGTGAGAGACGTCGCGCAAGCAGTGCTCGCTGCCCTCGCCTCGGAGCATGCGCGTGGCGAGTGTTTCAACATCGTCGAAGCGCAGACCGCTCCGATGGGTCTGCTCTACGAACAGATCATCGCCGCGGCCGGTGCCGATCTCGAACTGGTCCGCGTCGGCGACGAGGTGCTGCCCACAGATCTTCGCGCTGGCGGATTCATCGGCCAGCACGTCCTTGCCGGCGCGCAGAAAGCGCGCGAAGTGCTCGGGTGGCGGGACACCGACCCACACGCAGCGCTACGACGCTCCGTACGATGGCATGTCGAGCACCCGCCGCAGAACTGGGACACCGACTTCTCGGCCGACGACGCGGCGCTGCGTACGGCCTGAACGGGCCCGGTTCGGCTATTCCAGATGGCGGGCTGCGGGCGCGAGCCGGTCGATCTCGGCCAGGACGTGGTCGGCGAGCGGCCGGACCCCGGCGAACAGGTCGTCGTCCCAGCTCTCCTCGGCCTGCCCGAGGTAGATGGCCTTCGCGTGGGCCAGCACCGGCTGGTGTTCGGCCGGCAGGTGCGCGATCGCCCAGTCGGCGGCGGCGTCTTTGGAACGGACCTCGCCGGTGGCGAGCGTGACCCAGATCCGGGCGAAGGTGAGCAGGACGTTGCGGGTGTCGTCGGCGAGGTCGGCGAGTAGGCCGGGAATCCCGGCGACGATCGCGCACCGCAGATCGGCGGGCGGCACCGGGTCGAGCAGGTCGGCCGGCGGTGGCCCGAACAGCGCGGTGTCGCCGGCCAGCGCCATCGTGAGCAGCGGAGCGAGGTCGGGGCTGGGCTCGGGCTGGGGTACCTCTCCGCGCTCGTATTGCTCGCGTAGCCATTCCCCGTACAGGAAGTCGCAGGTCGGCGGGTATCGCCACGGGCGGACGTCGTCCTGGACGACGATGATCAGTTCGACGGGCCGGTCGGGTCCGCGCCGCGCGCGGCGTCCCGAGATGTCCAGCAGTCCGTCGATGATGCGGTGCCGCTGCTCGGTAGTCGCGCTACGGCGGGACACCGCGAGCACGTCGACGTCGCTTCGCGGCCGCAGGCCGCCGAGCACGGCGGAGCCGTGGAGGTACGCGCCGATCAGGTCCTCGCCCAGGACCGTGCGGACCAGCGAGACTACGTCGTGGGTCTGCTGACTGATCATGATCGGGCATGCTAATCGGCCCGGGATGGCCCCGACACCGGATTACCCACGCGTCCGGCAGCCCCCGTCATCGCGAATCGTGCAGGCGACGCGGCCGACACACCTACTCCGCTGCATCAATCGTCCGGTCCGGATTCACCGAATCACCATTGGCGGCCGCCTTTCGTGCGGCCCGGATGGCTTTCTCGACCGCCGGGTGCGGCAGGTCGGCCGGTCCCGACGTGTGGTCGTACACAAAACGTGGTCGGCGCTGGACGGCGGGTGACGACTCCCGGAAGGGTATGGGTTGCGCCCATTCCCCCGCCGGGTCCTTTGTGGTCCGACGCGTGCCACCGCACCCGTCCCTCCACAACGGAGCCGGGCCATCCGCGCTCAACGGAGTTGTGCATGCCCCGTCGAACGACCCTGACCCGTGGCGCCCTCGCAGCGCTCGCCGCGGTCGCCCTCACCGCCGCCGGACTCGGCTCCGCCGCACCGGCATTCGCCGCCCCTAACCACACCACCGTGGTCGCGGCAGTGCCGTCAGCGGCTTCGCCGGACATCAAGAACGGCACCGTGTACGCGATCCACGACGCCGGCACGAAGATCATCGCGGCGGGTGACTTCACCACCGTCCGCAACCGCGGCACCGAAGTGGACATCACCCGCAACTACATCCTCGCCTTCGACAAGGCCACCGGCACGGTCGACACCGCGTTCGTCCCGACCGTCAGCGACGAGGTCGCCGCGGTCATCGCCGGCCCCACCGCGGGCACGGTCTTCATCGCCGGCAAGTTCAACACCGTCAACGGCGTGACCCGGCGCAAGGTGGCCCTGCTCAACGTCAGCACCGGCGCGCTGGTCACCAGCTTCGCCGGCCCGGCGTTCAACGGCGCGGTCAAGGACCTCGCCCTGGCCGGCAGCAGGCTGCTCGTCGGCGGCATCTTCACCAACGCCGGCAACGCCAGCCTCGCCCGCGGCGGCCTCGCCTCGGTGAACGCGAGCACCGGCGCGCTGGACAGCTACCTGACCACGGCCCTGACCGAGAACCACAACTACGACGGCGTCAGCGGGGCGAGCGCCGGAGTCGGCGCGAGCAAACTGGCCCTGAACCCCAACGGCCAGCAGCTCGTCGTGGTCGGCAACTTCAAGAAGGCCGGCGGTGTGCTCCACGACCAGATCGTGAAGCTCGACCTGGGCGTGAGCTCGGCGAGCATCGCCGACTGGAACACCACCCGGTACACCCCGCGCTGTGCCTGGTGGGCGTTCGACTCCTACATGCGCGACCTGGCGTACTCCCCGGACGGCAGCTACTTCGTCGTCGTGACGACCGGCGCGCCGAACTCCGGCACGCTCTGCGACGCCGCTGCCCGCTGGGAGAACGCCGCCACAGGCGAGGACCTCCAGCCGACCTGGGTCGACTACGCGGGAGGCGACACCCTGCTGTCGGTCGGCATCACCGAGCAGGCCGTGTACGTCGGCGGCCACATCCGCTGGATGAACAACAGCTTCGGCGGCGACTCCGCCGGGCCCGGATCGGTCGGCCGGGCCAGCATCGCCGCGCTCGACCCGCTCAGCGGCCTCCCGCTGTCCTGGAACCCGGGCCGCCACCCGCGCGGCGTCGGCGTAGCCGAGATCCTGGCGACCTCGGACGGTCTCTGGCTGGGCTCGGACACCCCGTGGATCGGCAACTACCAGTACCGCCGCGAGCGGATCGCGTTCTTCCCGCTCGCCGGCGGCAACGCCCCGCACCCGACCACCACGGCCACGCTGCCCGGCAACGTGTACCAGGCGGGCGTCCCGGTGCCGACCAACGTGCTCTACCGGGTCAACGCGGGCGGTTCGGCGATCGCCGCGACGGACAACGGGCCGGACTGGGCCGGTGACGACGGCGGCAGCCCCAGCCCGTACCACAACGCGGTCAGCAACACCGCCGGCTACGGCACCGTGCCCAGTGTGGACAGCACCGTCCCGGCCGGGACGCCGACCGCGCTGTACTCGTCCGAGCGCTGGGACCCGGGTTCGGCTCCCGAGATGAGCTGGCAGTTCCCGGTGACCGTCGGCACCGAGGTCGAGGTCCGGCTGTACCTGGCCAACCGGTACGGCGGCACCGCGTCGGCCGGCTCGCGGGTCTTCAACGTGACGCTGGACGGAGCCACCGTGCTGGCGAACCTGGACCTGTCCGGCTCCGTCGGGCACGACGTCGGCACGATGCGCTCGTTCACCGTCGTCAGCGACGGCACGGTGGACATCGGCTTCGGGCACGTCGTCGAGAATCCGCTGATCAACGGCATCGAGATCGTCAAGACCGGGCCGCCGCCGGCCGGCAACGGCGACGAGGTGCAGGTCCGGTCGTACGACGGCGCGACCACGGTCGGCGCGGCGAGCGCGGTGGCCAACCCGGACAGCACCGCCTGGTCGACGGCCCGTGGCGGCTTCTGGGTGGGCGGCACGCTGTTCTACGGCATGAGCGGCTCGCTGTGGCGGCGTACCTTCAACGGCTCGACGTTCGGCACGGCGACCCTGGTGGACCCGTACCACGACGCTTACTGGGACACCGTGGAGACGGACTCCGGCGACTCCACCTACGCCGGGGTGGCCTCGAACTTCTACGCCGAGATCCCGAACGTGACCGCGATGTTCTACACCGCGGGCCGGCTGTACTACACCCTGTCCGGGCAGAGCGGCCTGTACTGGCGCTGGTTCACCCCCGACAGCGGGGTCGTCGGCGCGGACAAGTTCACCGTCGCCGGGGTGAGCGGCATGGCCGACGCGGGCGGCCTGTTCCTGTCCGGCACCACCCTCTACGAGGTCAACCGGAGCATCGGGACCATCGCCTCCACCGCCTGGAACGGCGGGGCGCCGACCGGCTCCTTCACCGTGCTCAGCGGCCCGTCCCTGGACGGGGCCGACTGGCGGGCGAAGGTGGTCTTCGTCGGCCCGTAAGGGCCGTCGCCGCGGGTGTGCGGGCCCGCAACGGGTGGGTCGGGCCCCGGCACCCCCCCTCCCCGGGAGCCGGTAACACCAGCATTGACCCCAGGGGCAG
>NZ_JBEZEB010000027.1:0-104476 GCF_040648615.1 Catellatospora sp. NPDC049111
GGCACCCCCGCGGCCAGCGCGACGGCGTCGGCCAGCAGGCCCGCCTGCGCGCCCTGGCGCAGCTCGCCGCCGATGAGCGCGGTCAGCAGGCGCTGCTCGTCGGCGGTGGCCGCGCCGAACAGCGCCCCGACCGCCGCGCGCCGCCGGGCCTGCGAACCCTGGCCGCTGATCAGGCCCATCGACTCCAGCGCCGCGTCGACGGCGCGCACGTCGAGGGTCGCCGACTCGGCGGGCGGGGGCAGGTCGCGCAGCCCGGCCCAGCCCACGCCGATCTGCCGCTGCCGCAGCTCACCGCTCAGGTAGGCGGCCCCGGCCGCGATCTCGACCGGGTCGCCGCCCGCGGCCAGCTCCCGCAACGCGGCGGCCAGTAGTTCGACCTTCGCCTTGCGGCCCGAGGTGGCGGTCACGGCGGCCGACGTCGCGGCGATCCCGGCGAACAGCATGCCCCCATCCTTGCAGCCCACCCCGACACGGAGGGGTCAGAAGATCTCCAAGGCGTGGGGGGCGCGGGTCCAGGTGAAGGCCGGGGCGGTGGCGGCGACGCCGCCGGGGCGCAGCTCCTCGACGCGGCCGGCGGCGGCCAGCGAGCCGAGGCTGTTGCCGCCGAGGTAGACGGCGGCCAGGGTGGACGTGTCCAGGCGCAGGTCGGCGGCGTCGGTGGTCGGCTCGCAGGTGGCGTGGTCAGGGCCGCCGCGCAGCCGGAACACGCCGCCGCAGCCGGGCAGCAGCTCGTCGACGACCTCCAGCACCACGTCGACCTCGGCGGCGTACCGGCGGCCGGCCAGTGCGGCGGGCACGTCGAGCAGGCGGGCCCACAGGCCGTCGCCCATGCCCATGCCGAGCCGGCGCACGTCGTTGACGAGGTACTGCAGGGGCTCGTCGATCGCGCCGAGCCACATTCCCACGGTGCGGGTCAGGTCGACGTTGAGCAGGAAGTCCCAGAGCATGGTGTACGCCGCCGGGGTCGCCGCGACCGTCTCCATGACGCCGACCTCGCCGTTCGGCCCGCTGTCGTTCCAGTTGGACCGGAAGCGGTAGAGGGCGTACCCGACCGGGGTGTCGCCGTCGAAGCAGACGACGGCCTGCAGCGGGCCGGCCCCGCCCCGGTGCCAGGCCTGGTCGGCGAGGCGGTAGTCCCACCAGCGGTCGTCGCGGCTCGCGAAGCCGGGACGTGACGGGCGCACCCGCTCGTAGACCTCGGCGACCTGGGCGCGGTGCACGGCGGCGGGTGCGGCCCGCAGGCGCAGCCCGTCCAGGCGGGACTTGTCGAACCGGGAGCCGTCGATGCGCACCTCGCGGCGGTCGATCTCGAACCTGAGGCGGCGGCTGGCCAGGCCGTAGCCGTACCGGCCGTAGATGCCCGCCTCGCTGGCCCAGAGCAGCGCCAGGGCCTCGCCGCGGTCGCGGATCTCGCGGAGCTGGCGGGTGAGCATCGCCGAGGCCAGGCCGCGGCGGCGGTGCGTGCCGGCCACGGCGACGACGGTGACGAACCCGGCCGCCAGCACGCCGCCGGGCACGGTCAGGTCCCGGGTGAACGTGCCGACGTGGCCGACGACCTGGTCGCCGTCCATGGCCAGGACGGACCGGTCGGGCTCGAACAGGGCCCGTTCCTCGGCCCACTCCCGCCCTTGCGTGTCGTTGAGGAAGGCGCGCTGGACCAGTTGGTTGACCTCGTCGTAGTCGCCCTCGACGCCGGTTCGGAATGTCACCATGGGAGGTTCATAACCCGCGGCCGCGTCCGCGGCAACCGTATTCACCGGCGTGGCGTCGCGGGGCGGTCAGCCCGCTCGGCCGGCCCACCAGGCCTCGACGTCGGCGGCCAGTGAGCCGTCCCGGTCGGCCCGCTCGGTGAGCGCCTCCAGCCAGCGTCCGACCAGCTCGGAGACCTGGTGCAGGTCCTCGGGGCGCACCTGCGGGTGCTCGGCGAAGTACGCCAGCAGGCCCTGGGTCTCGGGGCGGCCGGCGTCGCATCGCGGACAGAGCCCGACGGTGCGGGTGCGGCTGGAGCGGGGCAGCGGCACCTGGGCGGTCAGGTACAGCGCCTCGGCGCAGCTGCCGCAGCGGGTGCCGCCGGCGGCCCGGACCTTCACGTCCGTCATCGCGACGCCTCGGGAGCTAACTGGCAGACCTGCACCGGAGCAGGTTACCGGGCGCGGCCGCCCGCGCCCCGCCAGCCCCACGCCGTCCCGCGTCCGCGCCGCCCGCGTACACCCGTCCGGGCTCCGCGCCGCGCCCATGATCGCTCGACTTGCCCGGCACCTGTGCGTATCTTGACGCGCCTTTCGCCCACCTGCCTGGCAAGTCGGACGATCATGCGGCGCGCGGTCCGCCGGGCGGGCCGGTCAGGCGGGGGTGAGCAGGCGGGTGTGCAGGGCGACCGGGTCGGGGGCGGTGGGCAGGGCGGCGAGCCAGGCGGCTGCCGCGGCGGCGTCGCCGGCCGGGCGCAGTGCCGTGTCCGGCCAGCTCACGGCGATCGCGGCGGCCAGTTCGGCGGCGAGCGGGGTGTCGTTGGTGAGCAGGCCGCCGCCGCGGACCAGGACGGTGGTCTCGCCGGGCGCGCGCACCATGGCCACCGTGTCGGCCAGGTGGGCCGCGCCGCGCTGGACGACGTCCACGGCGGCCGGGTCGTCGGCGTCGTAGTATCCCAGCACCATGGGGGCGAGCCGGGCCAGCGCGATCGGGGACTCGGCCACGACGGCCTGGACCAGGTCGGCGGCGGTGTCGCGGCGGCGGGGCGCGATGGTGTCGGTGCCGAGCAGCTCGGTCAGCACACCCGCGGCCAGCGCGCCCAGCGGGCGTTCCTTGTCCAGGTCGCGCAGGGCGCCGCGGACGGCCTCGCGGCCCAGCCAGTAGCCCGAGCCCAGGTCGCCGAGCAGCCAGCCGTGGCCGTCGGCGACATGGTCGAGCCGATGGCCACGGACCCGGGCGGCGATCGCGCCGGTGCCGGCGACGATGACGGTGCCGTCGGGGTCGGGGGTGCCCGCGGCGTACGCCGCCAGCACGTCGCTGACCAGCTGGGGTTCGCAGCGCAGGCCGAGGCCGGTCCACGCCTGGTCGAACGCGGCCCGCAGCGCGGGGGAGGCGCCGAGCTTGGTGTATCCGGCCATGCCGAGCACCGCCCCGGCGACGGACTCGGGCGCGGTGTCGCCGAGCGCGGCGCGGATGGCGCCGGTCAGCTCGGCCAGCGCGGCGGCCCCGTGGGTGGTGGGGTTGCCGCCGCCGGCCCGGCCGAAGCCGAGCCGCTGCCCGTCGGGTGTGGCCAGCACGGCCCTGGTGCTCGTCCCGCCGACGTCGAGCCCTAATACCAGCTTGTCCGACATGTCACCTCTTACCTCGTCCAAACGGTCAACGCTGGTGTGGCCTATGCGGCATTCATGCTCCCCAAAGTGGCCGCCCGGAGCAAGGCCAAGGCAGCATCGCCAGGTAACAGCTTTAAAAAGTTTGCCCGTGGACTTGACAAGAGGGGGTCGTCAGTAAGAACTTTTACCACTAACAGTTAACTTCCTTTCGGTTAACTGTTCGGGACCCGGTCAGTAGGAGAAGTCAGTGGTGGAGCGCGTGGAACCGGTCGCGGCGGCACAGTCCGCCCCGCTGGAGATCCCGCACGCCCGGCTCGGCCTGGACCGGCCGGACAGCGTGCTGGTCCGCGTACGAGCGCAGCTGCCCGAGTTCACCGGGGCCCTGCAGCGCGTCGCCGAGCAGGTGCTGACCGACCCCGCGGGCGCCGCCCGCGCCACCATCGTCGAGCTGGCCGAGCGCTCCGGCACCTCGCCCGCCTCGATCACCCGCTTCTGCCGCGCGCTGGGCTTCGAGGGCTACGCCGATCTGCGCCTTGCCATCGCCGGGGAGACCGGCCGCGCGGCCCGCTCCGCGGGCTGGGCCGAGGACATCGGCCGGGCCATCGAGCCGGGCGACCCGCTGGAGCGCGTACTCGCGCAGATCATGGCGGCCGACACCCAGGCCATGCGCGACACCGCCGCGATGCTCGACCTCGCCGAGGTCGAGCGGGCCGCGGCCGCGATCTCCTCGGCCAACCGCGTCGACATCTACGGCGCGTCCGGCTCGGCCCTGGTCGGCGCCGAGATGCAGTTCTCGCTACACCGCATCGGCATCGCCGCGTGGACCTGGCCGGACGTGCACAACGGCCTGGCCAGCGCCGCGCTGCTGCGCGAGGGCGACGTCGCGCTGGGCATCTCGCACACCGGGCAGACGCGCGAGACCGTGGAGATGCTGGCCGAGGCCGGTTCGCACGGCGCGGTCACCATCGCGCTCACCGGCTTCCCGCGCTCGCCGCTGGCCGAGCTGGCCGACATCGTGCTGCTCACCGCGAGCCAGGCCACCTCGTTCCGCCCGGACGCGCTGTCGGCGCGCCACCCGCAGCTCGTGGTGCTCGACCTGCTCTACATCGCGGTCGCCCAGCGCACCCACGACCGCTCCCACGCCGCGTTCCAGCGCACCGCCCGCGCGGTGGACGCGCACCGTTTCAGCAACGGCCAGAACAAGGAGGGCGAGCTGTGACCGCCCCCGCCTGCGCCGTGCTGCCGCTGACCGTGCTCGACCCGATCGAGCACTGGGCCGACACCACATCGAGCAATGACGCTCGGTGTGGTGCCGCACTGATCCCCGGTGCGGCCGGGTCCGCAGCGGTTGCGGGTTCGCCCGTGACCGCGACTGCTACAGGCACCGCCTCACCACACCCTCGAGTCACTATCTCAGCGACCCGAAACTGAGGAGACAATGATGTCCAACCACACCGACAGCCCGTCGGAGCTGAGCCGTCGCAGCGTGCTGCGCCGGACTGCGGCCGTCGGCCTGCTGGCCACCCCCGCCGCCGGTCTGCTCTCCGCCTGCGTCGGCGGCGGCACCGACGAGCCCAACGCCTCGGCGACCGGCGACAAGAGCGCCGAGAACCCCCTGGGTGTCGCGACCGAGACCCCGGTCGAGGTTGTGATCTTCGATGGCGGTCTGGGCACCAAGTACGCCACGGACGTGCACATCCCGTCGTACAAGGCGAAGTTCCCGAAGTCGGAGGTGAAGTACTCCTCGACGCAGGAGGTCTCCACCACCCTGCAGCCGCGCTTCGCGAGCAACACCCCGCCGGACATGGTCAACAACGCCGGCTCGAAGCTGATGGACCAGGGCAAGCTCGTCGAGGCCGGCCAGGTCGCCGACCTGAGCGACCTGTTCGCCGCCCCGTCGCTGGACATCACCGGCAAGACCGTCGGTGAGACCCTGATCCCGGGCACCATCGAGCAGGGCACCTTCAACGGCAAGCCGTACGTGCTGAACTACGCCTACACCGTGTTCGGCCTGTGGTACTCCGGCAAGCTGTTCAAGGACAACGGCTGGACCGCGCCGACCACCTGGGCCGACTTCACCGCGCTGCTGGAGAAGATGAAGGCCAAGGGCATCACCCCGTACTCGTACGCGGGCGCCAACGCGGCCTACTACCAGTACCTGGTCATCCTCACCACCGCCGCCAAGATCGGTGGCGCGGACGTGCTCAAGGCGATCGACAACCTCGAGCCGAACGCGTGGAAGAACGACGCCGTCAAGCAGGCCGCCACCCTGTGGGGCGAGATCGGCGCCAAGTACGGCAACAAGGCTCACCTGGGCCTGAAGCACACCGAGGTTCAGCTGCAGCAGAACCAGTACAAGGTGGGCTTCTACCCGTCGGGTTCCTGGCTGGAGAACGAGCAGTCCAAGGACACCCCGGCCGGCTTCGACTACCAGGTCGCCGCCATCCCGGCCGCGACCGCGTCGGACAAGCTCCCGGCCACGGGCCTCTACGCCGCCGCGGGCGAGATGTACTTCGTCGCCAGCAAGGGCAAGAACGTCCAGGGTGGCAAGGAGTACCTGCGCCACATGCTGTCCAAGGCCGGCGCGAAGGGCTTCACCGAGCTCACCAAGTCGCTGACCGTCGTCACCGGCGCGGCCGAGGGTCTGACCCTCTCGCCCGGTCTGACCTCGGCCAACGCGGCGCTGACCGCGGCCGGTGCGGCCAACTTCAGCTTCCGCTGGGACGCCTGGTACAAGAACCTGGACGACGAGTGCCGCGCCGCCACCAACGAGCTGATGTTCCAGGGTGGCACCGCCGACAAGTTCTGCGACCGTATGCAGGCTGCGGCTGACAAGACCGAGAAGAAGTTCTCCCGCTAATCCCCCCGAAGCCGGAGTAGTTGATCATGCGGCAAGGTAAATACCCGTTCGTCATCGGGTTCCTGATCGCTCCACTCGCCCTGTACGGCATGTTCGTCCTGCGCCCGATCGCCGCGGCGGTCCAGGTGTCCATGACGAACTGGAGCGGCCTGTCCCCGAATTTCGATTTCGTCGGCCTGGAGAACTTCCAGAAGCTCCTCGACGACGACAAGGTATGGCTGGCGGCGAAGCACCACGTCTTCCTGCTGGTCACCTTGCCGGTGATCACGATCGCCCTCGCCCTGTTCTTCGCGTTCCTGTTGAACATGGGCGGGGGCACCCGCGGCGGCGTCATGACCGGGGTCTGGGGGTCGAGGTTCTACCGGGTGGTGTTCTTCCTCCCCCAGGTCCTGGCCGTGGTCATCGTCGGCGTCATCTTCGGCCGGGTGTACGCCCCGGACGGCAGCGGCATCCTGAACCGATTCCTTGAGCTGTTCGGCGTCGACGCGGTGCAGTTCATGGCCGAGTACGGCCTCTGGTCGATCCTCGGTGTGCTGGTCTGGCAGGCCGTCGGCTTCTACGTGGTGCTGTTCGCCGCGGGCATGTCGAGCATCCCCGCCGAGATCTACGAGGCGGCCGTGATGGACGGCGCCAGCCGGGTCACCATCTTCTTCCGGGTCACCATCCCGCTGCTGATGGAGACCGTGAAGGTCGCCTGGGTGTACCTGGGCATCCTGGCCATGGACGCGTTCGCGCTGGTGATGGTTCTCTCCATCGACGAGGGCGGCCCGGACGGGGCCACCACCGTGCTGCCGGTGCAGATCTACAAGTCGGGCATCCGGGAGTCGGACTACGGCTACGCGTCGGCGCTCGGCGTGGCGCTGGCCGTCTTCACCATCATCTTCGCGGTGCTGTCCCTGCGGGGCGGCAAGCGCAACGCGGTCGAGCACTGAGCGGGGTCTGTCGTGGCAAACAAGTCTGAGAAGCGCTCCAGCGCCGGCGTCCTGAACAAGCTGTCCCACGTCGCGCTGGCCGTCTGGGCGATCCTGATCATCTATCCGCTGATCTTCACGTTCCTGGCCGCGTTCAAGACCAACACCGAGATCTTCATCGGCAACCCGTTCGCGCTGCCGAGCCACTGGGACTTCAACTCGTTCGCCCGCGCCTGGACCGAGGCGAAGGTCGGCACGTACTTCCTGAACAGCCTGATCGTGGTGACCTGCTCGACGTTCGGCACCATGCTGCTGGGTGCGATGGCCGCCTACGTGCTGGCCCGCTACGAGTTCGTCGGCAACCGGATCATCTACTTCCTGTTCGTCGCCGGCCTGGCCTTCCCGGTCTACCTGGCTCTCACTCCGCTCTACATCGTGGTGCAGGAGCTGGGCCTGCTCGGCACGCACACCGGCCTGATCCTGGTGTACATCGCCTACTCGCTGCCGTTCACCGTCTTCTTCCTGGCGGCGTTCTTCAAGACGCTCCCGAACGCGGTCGCCGAAGCGGCGATGATCGACGGCGCCTCGCACACCAAGCTGTTCTTCCGGGTCATGATGCCCATGGCCAAGCCAGGCCTGATCAGCATCACGATCTTCAACATCATCGGCCAGTGGAACCAGTACGTCCTGCCGGTCTCGCTGCTCCCCGGTGGCGCCGAGGGCCAGGAGAAATGGCTGCTCACCCAGGGCATCGCCAACATCTCCACTGCCGCCGGCTACCAGGCCGACTGGCCCGCCCTCTTCGCCGCCCTCTCCATCGCGATCATCCCCATGATCATCGTCTACACCATCTTCCAGCGCCAGATCCAGTCCGGCCTCACCGCCGGCGCTGTGAAGTAACCCCGCCCCACCCCGTTCTCGGCTCCAAGATCGCGACGATCTTGCGCGAGTGGCCCCTGATGCGTCCGTTGTGGGCGTGTCGTGGGGGTCACCGGCGCAAGATCGTCGCTTTTCAGTAGGGGCGGGCGACGGTGCAGTAGGCGTAGAGGTGGGTTTGGGGTTGGGCGTCGACGGTGGGGAGGGCGGGCTCCCAGAGGTCGGTGACGATGTCCTCGACGGTGAAACCGTGGCGGTTGAGGAGATGTTTCAGGTCCTCGCGGGGGTACGCGGTGAGGGGGACTCGGGTGCCTAGGAAGTCCCTCATCAGGTGGTCGGAGTCGCCTTCGACCATGCCGATGGCGAAGTAGCCGGTGTGGTCGAGGACGTGGTGGATGTCCTCCAGGGCCTTGTCTATGTCGGCGCGGGAGAGCATGAGCAGGGAGAAGAAGGCGACGACGGCGTCGAAGCGCTGCTGGGTGGGGTGCAGGCCGTCGAGGTCGAAGAGGTCGCGTTCGACGAAGATCGCCTCGGGGACGGTGTGGCGGGCGAGTTCGAGCATGACCGGGGAGGTGTCGATGCCGACGACGTGGCAGCCGCCGTCGATGAGTTGGCGGGCGGTGGGGGTGCCCGAGCCGCAGCCGACGTCCAGGACGAGCGGGTGTTCGCGGTCGGCGAGGCGGTCGAGCAGCCAGCGGCCCGCGGCTAGCTGGCCGGGGCGGTCCGCGAAGGCTTCGCTGTAGGTCGCGCCGATCCGGTCGAACACGGGCTCCGATGCGGTCATATGTCCTATATATCTGCGCTGAGCCGTGGCCGGGGCCGAATCCCCGGTCCCGGGGGGCTGAGGGCCTTGCCCCGCTACCGCGCTCGCCGAGCCTCCCCGCCTGCCGCGCGTGCACCGCTGCCCCGCCTGCCGCGGTGCCCCGCCTGCCGCGGTGCCCCGCCTGCCGCGGTGCCCCGCCGGCCGCGCTGCCGTGCGTGCCGTGCTGCCGTGCGTGCCGCGCTGCCCGCGCGGCGGATCCACCGGGTTGGGCGTGGGCGGCGACCGGACCAAGATCGCTGTTTGCGGTCATGATCTGCGGTCGAACGCCAGATCATGACCGGAAACAGCGATCTTCACTGTGCGGGCGGGGTCGCGTCGGCGAGGCGGGTTGGGAAGGGCACCTTCCACAACCCATGGCGATGTGAAGGTGCCCTTCCTTCGCTCGGGATGTCGGGTGGGGGCAGCAGAATGGCGGCGTGGCGGTGATCGGGGTGGTGGCGGACGGCAGCGGCGGAGGGCTGCTGCGGTCGCTGGACGCCGCGGGGGAGCCGGTCGGGGCCGTGGAGGTAGTGGGTGATCTGGCCGCGGCTGTCGCGGAGCGGGAGCGGGTGAGCGGGCCGCGGTGGCTGTGGGGGTCCACCGAGCAGGTGTACGGGCCGCTGCTGGCGGCGGGGGTGCGGGTCCGGCGGTGTCATGACGTCGAGCTGGCCGAGACGCTGCTGCTGGGGTACGCGGGGCGGTACGGCGAGCCGCGGTCGGCGGCGGCGGCGTACGCGCGGCTGGTCGGGGCGCCGGTGCCCGCCGATCAGGCGGCCCGTCCGGCCCAGCCGCCGGGGGATCTGCAGGGCACCCTGTTCGGGGACGCGCCCGCCCCGGTGGCCGTGCCGGACGGCGTGGACCCGCTGGACGCGCTGGCGGCGGTGTACCGCGACCAGCTCGCCCGGACCGCGGCCGTCGAGCACCCGGCGCGGATGCGGCTGCTGGTGGCGGCCGAGTCGGCGAGCGCGCTGATCGCGGCCGAGATGGGGCACGTCGGTCTGCCCTGGCAAGCCCGTGCCCATGACGAGATCCTGGTCGGGCTGCTCGGGGAGCCGTCGCCGGTGGGCGGGCCGCCGCGGCGGCTGGCCGAGCTGTCGGGCCGGATCGCCGAGTTGTTGAACGCCCCCGGGCTGCACCCGGACTCGCCGGCCGAGCTGCGCAAGGCGCTGCGCCGGGCCGGGATCGAGGTGCCGAACACCCGGTCCTGGGTGCTGAAGGCGGTCGACCACCCGGTCATCGAGGTGCTGCTGGAATACAAGGAGCTCTACCGGATCTGGACCGCGCACGGCTGGAGCTGGCGGGAGCAGTGGGTGCGGCAGGGGCGTTTCCGGCCCGCGTACGTGCCGGGCGGGGTGGTCACCGGGCGCTGGGCGACCCGGGGCGGGGGAGCGCTGCAGATCCCCAAGGCGGTACGCGGCGCGGCCCGCGCCGAACCCGGCCGGCGGCTGGTCGTCGCCGACGCGGGGCAGCTGGAGCCGCGCATCCTCGCCGCGGTGTCCGGTGACGCCGGACTGGCCCGTGCCGCGGCCGCCGGGGACCTCTACGCCGTGCTGGCCGCCGAGGCGTTCAAGGGCGACCGCGCCGCCGCGAAGCTGGCCCTGCTGGGCGCGATGTACGGGCAGACCGGCGGCGCTGCCGCGCCCGCGATCGCGGCGCTGCGCAGCAGCTACCCGAAGGCCTGGGCGTACGTCGAGGCGGCCGCGCGCACCGGGGAGACCGGCGGCCTGGTGCGCTCCTGGCTGGGCCGCACCTGCCCGCCGTCGTCGCTGGAGTCGTCGTGGGCCGACGAGGGCGCGTCGGGCCGCTCGCGGGGCCGCTTCACCCGCAACTTCGTCATCCAGGCCACCGCCGCGGAGTGGGCCGCGTCGCTGCTGGCCACGCTGCGCGCCCGGCTCTGGGACACCAGCGCCGAGCTGGTCTTCTTCCAGCACGACGAGGTCATCGTGCACTGCCTGGAGGAGGAGGCCGACCTGGTCGTGGCCGCGCTGGAGGCCGGTGCCACAGCGACGGGCGAGCTGCTGTTCGGCAGCTCGCCCGTGCGGTTCCCGCTCACCGTCGCCGTGGTCGATTCCTACGGCGACGCGAAGTGAGGTTCAGATCTCGATGTCGAAGCGCTTGAGCAGCGCGGGGGCGAGCAGGCCGGCACCGGCGACCAGCGAGATGATGGTGAAGACGGTGCGCAGCACGGTGGTCTCCACCTTGCTGCCGGCCTCGATCGCGAAGGTGTCCGGCAGGCCGATCATCCGCCACATGCGCCGCCCGGTCGGGATCGGCCACAGGATCGGCACCCCGGCCCGGGTCACGATGTCGCCCATCAGGTGCACGATGCAGCCGACCCCCACCGCCAGGCCGATCATCGGATACCCGCGGTTCTCGCTGGGCAGGAAGTTGAATGCGAAGTAGGCCGCGGCTCCCGAGGTGATCGTCACGATGACCCAGCCGGCCCGGTCGGCCCACTTGTCGAACAGGCCGCGCAGCGCGAAGCCGAACATGAAGAACAGGATGCCGATCACGGCCCACCGGCCGTACCGGGTGCACAGCCAGATCGAGCCGAAGCCCATCAGCGCCGCGAACGGCAGCGTGTGGGTCAGCGTGCGGTGGCCGTTGTGGCGGTCGGGATCCTTGCTCAACTTGGTGGCCGTGTACACGCCTACCGAGATCTTCTCGATGACCTCGGCGACGAACAGCGAGGCCACGCCGAAGCTGCGGGAGACGGTCGAGCCGCCCTGGCCCTTGGTCACCTTGCCGGACATGTCCAGATCGGGCAGCAGCGCCCCACCCGCGCACACCGCGGCGCCGACGGCGATCGTGGTGGCCGACTGGGGGTAGTCGAAGAACTGCGCGGCCACCCAGGACCCGGCCAGCCACGTGGCCGCGCCGGACAGCGCGTGCTGTGGACCCATCATGATTACTGTTCCTCCCCTGACCACCACAACGTCGCGTTGCGATCAACGCGCGCACACTGTGTCAAACTATGGCGTCCGGATGCAATCGGCTGGACCTCCATAGCAGACGGTGGCGGCGGGGTCACGCAGGGCGGCGCGGCGTGCCGTATGTTTGCCTGCCGGATACGCCCAGCTCATCGCGCAGCGCGTTCTCGGTCAGCGGGTACGGGTGAAACGGGTCCAGCCGTTCGGGTGTTGTCGGATCCCCGTCATCGTCGATCGGCAGGCCGACGGCCGCCCGTTCCCGGTCGGGCACCGGCACCCAGCCCGAGCCGTTCCACATCACGTCGTCGCGCGAACCCGCCCCGGTGCGCTGGTGGCCGGCCAGGTCGTCCCAGACGTGCGCCAGCTCGTGATACAGCACCACGACCGGCGGCGCGTCGCCGGGCAGCCCCTGGAAACCCGGCTCGTATCCGATGACGTGCCGGTCGGTGTCGCCGGGCACGACGCCCGCGAAGCCGTTGGCCGTGCCGAACGGCAGCTCCCTGACCTCCAGGGAGTCCGGCCCGTCGCCGGGCAGCCAGCCGTCGCCGTCGGCCAGGGCCGTGTCCAGCTCGGCCAGCATGCGGCGGCCGGTCGGCGAGGCGCGCAGCAGGTCCAGATCGGATTCGATCCGCTCGGCGAACTCCGGCGAGCCGGTGACCGTGATACCGCCGCCGGGCGTCACTTGCGGCGCGACATGCGAGAACTCGGCGTCGCCCGCCGGGTCGGCCAGGTCACGGTAGGCGCGGTCGACCCCGGCCGCGCCGTCGAGCCGGTCCGCGCCCGCGCCGCCGACCAGCACGTCATCGCCGTCGCCGCCGGTGACCAGGTCGTCGCCGCGCCCGCCGGACAGGTGGTCGCGGCCCGTGCCGCCGCGCAGCGTGTCGTCGCCGCTCAGGCCGTACACGGTGTCGTCGCCGCGCCCGCCGTCGGCGGTGTCGGCTCCCGCCCCGGCGTCGAGGTAGTCCCGGCCGTCGCCGCCCAGCAGCAGGTCGTCGCCGTCCCGGCCGAGCAGGGTGTCCGCGCCGCCCGCGCCGTGCAGCAGGTCCCCGCCGTCGACGAGGTCGTCGCCCGCCCCGGCGAGCACCGTCACCGCCGCCGCGACCGCGGGCTCGACCCGCACCCGGTCGTCTCCGGCACCGGTGCGCAGCACCAGCCGCCCGTCCGGCACCGCGGCCACCGTCACGCCGCCGACCAGCACCAACGGCTGTCCGAAGGCGTCGACGGTGACCAGCACGTCGTCGCCGTTCGCGCCGGTGTTCACCAGTGTCACGCCGTCGGCGCGCACCACGACCGTCTCCGACGGCTCCGGCGTCGGCGGCTCGGCGGCGGGCGGGAACATGGCTGCCAGCCGCTGCCAGCCCGCCGTGGCGGCGGCCAGCGCGGCTTCGGCCTGCCGGGTCGCCGAAGCGAGGTCGCCACGCAGGTCGGCCGCTTCGTCCGCGGCCGCGTGGACCCGTGCCGCGTGCGCCGGTCCCTGCGCGAAGAACAGCATTCGCTCCGCGTCGCCCTGGCAGGGCACCACCGCGGCGACCCGGGCCAGCGACTCGTCCAGGTGCCGCTGCACCGAAGACAGCCGCCCGGCCAGCGCCTCCAGCGCGGCAGCCGACCGCAGGGCCAGGTCGGCCGCGAGCGCGGCGCCCTGAGCCAGGTTCCTGCGGCGATCCTCGAAGGCGGTGGCGTCCGCGCCGCTCCACCCGGCGCTCGCGGCGGTGGTCTCGGCCAGCCCGTCGGCGGTCTGCCCGGCCGTCGCGGCGCAGGACCGCCAGCGCGTCGCGGCGGCCAGCAGCGGCGTCTGGTGCACGGTCAGCGACCACAGCGGCGGCAACGCCATCACCAGGACCGGCGGCGCGTCGGGCTTCACCGGCCACCCCGTCGGACATCCGGACCGGCGGCCGGTTCCGGCGAACCGGGGTGCCGTGCCGACACCGCGAGGCGTGCCTCGAGCCGGTCGCCCGCGCTCGGGTTCCGCGCGTCGGCTCGGCGGGCGCACCGTCCCGGGTGCGGGTGGCGCGTCACCAGATGCCCCTCGGGTGGGCGGGTTCGCGCAGGCGGTCGAGGTTCGCGGCGGACTGCTCCTCGGCGCGCCGGTGGGTGGCCGCGACGAGCAGCAGCCGGTCGGCGTCGGTGAGCAGGCCGTCGGCGAGCGCCGTGAGCGCGTCGGTCGCCGCGCGCACCGCGGCCAGGTGGGCCGTGGCGACGCCGGCATCCATTCCGGATGGACGTTCCGGCGGCGGCGTTTGCGTCCGGTGCAGGGCCGTGGCCAGGGATTCCAGGTCCGCCGCGAGCCGCAGGGTCCGCGCGGGATCACTCGTCAGCTGTGTCACGCCATCGAGAGTGGCAGCGCGTGAGGGGCGGCACAACGCCCCTCACGCGATCTGTGGATAACTCTGCCTCAGGCGACCCCGGCCGGGGTGAAGATGCCGGTCACCAGCTCGGTGAGCAGCTCCGGACCGTGCTCGGTGAGCACCGACTCGGGGTGGAACTGCACCCCGGCGAAGCCCGGCCCGCGCAGCGCGTGCACGAATCCGGTGCCGTCCTCGATGGACAGCTGCAGGTCGCCGTACGCCGTCGGCATGATGGGGGCGGGGGCGACCGCGGTGAAGGTGGAGTAGAAGCCCACCCGGCGGGTCACCCCGAACAGGTCGATGTCGCACGGCAGGCCCTGGTAGGGCACGTCGCGGCGGTGCATCGGCAGGCCGAGGCGGCGGCTGAGCACCTGGTGGCCCAGGCACACGCCGAGCAGCGGCGCGCGGCGGGACAGCCGCTCCTCGACGACCCGGCCCAGCGTCGCCACGCGCGGGTCGCTGTCGTCGGCCGGGTCGCCGGGGCCCGGCCCGGCCACCACGAGGTCGTACGAGCTGAGCCCGCCCAGGGCCGTGGTGGGCTGGACGGTGACCCGCATTCCCAGCGAGCGCAGCACGTGCCCGAGCATGCCGGTGAAGGTGTCCTCCGCGTCGACGATCAGCGCGGTGCGGCCCACCAGCGGCCCGGTCACCGGCTCGGGGGCGCGCTCGGCCAGCCAGAACCGGGACAGCCGCTCGTTGCGGGCCAGCAGCGTGGCGCGTACCGCCGGGTCGGCGGCCAGGTCCTTGATGTCGGCGTCGGAGTGCGCGGCCGGCGCGGTGCGCAGGCCGAGCGCGGTGAGCACGCCGCCCGCCTTGGCGTGGGTCTCGGCGACCTCGCCGTCCGGGGTGGAGTCGCGCACCAGCGTCGCGCCCGCCTTGACGGCGATGGTCCCGTCGGCGGCGATGTCGGCGCAGCGGAACAGGATCGGCGCGTCCAGGGTCTGCCTGCCGTCGGCGTCGCGGCCGAGCAGCGCCAGCACCCCGGCGTAGTAGGCGCGGCCGGTGGTCTCGTAGCGGGCGATGACGCGGGCGGCGTTCTCGATCGGGCTGCCGGTCAGCGTCGGGGCGAACATCGTCTCCCGCAGCACGTCGCGCACGTCCAGGTCGGTGCGGCCGGCCAGCAGGTACTCGGTGTGGGTGAGGTGCGTCATGTGCTTGAGGTAGGGCCCGAGCACCTGGCCGCCTCGCTGGGCGACCACGGCCATCATCTTGAGCTCCTCGTCGAGCACCATGGACAGCTCGTTGATCTCCTTGCGGTCGCTGAGGAAGCCCAGCAGCGTCTCCCGCCCGTCCAGGCCGGGCGCGAGGTCGCGGTGGCGCAGCGTGCCGGAGATCGGGTTCATCATCACCAGGCCGTCGTCGACGCTGACGTGCCGTTCCGGTGACGCGCCGACCAGCGTGCGGCCCTGCTCACCGGGGATGTGCACCAGGAACGACCAGTACACGCCGCGCTCGCCGGAGATCAGGCGGCGCAGCGCGCCCCCGGCGAGCAAGCGCGGGTCGGCGTCGGTGCGGGCGCGGGCGGTGCGGTGGATGACGAAGTTGGACCCGGCGCCGTGGCCGATCTCGTCGCGCAGCACCGCGGCGACCAGTTCCCGGTAGGCGGCGTCGTCGATGTCGAAGCCGAGGTCGGTGACGTCCGGCACGGTGTCCGGCAGCGCGGCGAGGGCCTCGTCGAGCGGGATGCGGTCGTACGACTCGACGGTCAGGCAGGCCAGCGGGGTGCCGTCGTCGATGCGGTCGAAGCCGCGCTCGGCGAGCTGCCGGTAGGGCACCAGGGCGAGGGTGCGGGGTCCGGCCTCGTCGCCGTCCGCGTGCTCGGGCAGGGGGATGTCGGCCAGCCGTGCCACGGTGGACAGCGGACCTCGCAGCACCTCGAGGTGCTCGGAACCTTCGCGTCGGAGCAGCGCGAACGGGCCCGGGTCGGGCGCGCCGAGCAGATCGTGGAGCAGGTTCATCGATGGTCTCCCGGTTCGGGTGGCCGTGCGCCGGGCGACCGATAAAACAAAGGCCGCCTCGTCGAGGCGGCCGCGGTGTGGGTTTGCCTACCCGCGTGTGTCGATGGCCGCCGGTCGGGCGCGCCACCACAGGTTGCGGTTGGAAGTCATGGCGGTAACCGTACCGGCGTCGCGCGCGACTGTCCAGAAGCCTCACCGGGTGGGGTGTCACATTCGCGCTCACCTATCCACTTTTCATTGTGTGACGGGTAACATACCGCGAGTCACCAATGGTGGCAGTGGTTCAGCCGAGGCAGGGGAGGGGCCGGTGGCGGACGACACGCGCGGGCGGCGGGTGGGATCCCGTCTCGCGACCGCCGTCACCCTTCCGCCGATCGCCTTCGCGATGCTGGCCTGCGTGCTGCTGGGCTGGGCCGTCGCCGACGCCCTGGTGCTGCGGGAGTCGGCGGCGCTCGGGATCGACGGGGCCGCGCACGCCGCGCACGTCGCCTGGGTGTGGGTGGCCGTGATCGCGATCAGCTCGGCACTGACGCTGCTGGTGCTGGTCCGCGTCGTCCTCGCCGCGCGCCGGGACCTGCTGGCCGCCGCCGAGGCGCTGCGCCACGACGCGCAGGCCCTGGCCGACGACGTTCCGGCCACCTTCGAGCGGTTGCGGACCGGCGACGGCGAACCCGCCGCCGAGGAGTCGGCCGCGCCTTCGGCCGGCACCGCCTCCGGGATCGAGGAGTTCGCCGCGATCGGCGCAGCGCTGGCGGCGGTCCGCGGCAGCGTCGTCGCGCTCGCGCTGCGGCAGGCCCGCTCCCGGCGTACCGTCAACGGGATCTTCACGAATCTGGCCCGGCGCTCGCAGATCCTGGTGGAGCGGCAGCTGCGCCTGCTCGACGACATGGAGCGCGACGAGCGCGACCCCGACCGGCTGGCGGCCCTGTTCAAGCTGGACCACCTGGCCGCCCGGCTGCGCCGCAACGACGAGAACCTGCTGGTGCTCGCCGGGGCCGAGCCGCGCCGGCGGTGGCGCGAGGGCGTGCCGCTCGCGGCGCTGGTGCTGGCCGCGCTCTCCGAGATCGAGCAGTACGAGCGGGTTCGCGCCGACGTCGACGACTCGCTGCACATCGCCGGGCACGCCGCCGCGGACATCGGCCACCTGCTCGCCGAGCTGCTGGACAACGCCGCGGCCTTCTCCGCCCCGCACACGGCGGTGCGGGTGAGCGCGCACGCCCGGTCGGACGGGGCCCTGGTCGAGATCGTCGACGAGGGCATCGGCCTCAGCGAGCGGGCGCTGGCCGAGGCGAATGCGCTGCTGGCCGTGCCCGCCGAGGTCGACGTGGCGGTCAGCGAGCGGATGGGCCTGGTGGTGGTGAGCCATCTCGCGGCCCGGCACGGGGTGCGGGTGGGCCTGTCGCTGTGCCCGGGTGGCGGCGTGCGTGCGGCCGTCGAGTTGCCGACCGCACTGCTCGCCGAGCCCGCGGCCCCGCCGGAGCCGCCCGCCGCGGCACCGGTGCGCCCGGCCGCCGTGGAGACCCCGCGTGTTCCACAAGGTCGGCGCGAGCCCGACCCGGCGGCCACGGCCGCCACGCTGACCCGGCTGTACGAGGGAGTACGGCGCGGCCAGGCCGGAGACGGCGCGGGGACGCCGTCGGACGACATCAAGGGGGAGCCATGACCACTGCGACGCTCAGCAAACCGGCCCAGGATCTCAACTGGCTGGTGGCCGGATTCGCCGACCGGGTGCCGGGGGCCCGCCACGCCGTCGTGGCGTCCTCGGACGGGCTGGTGGTCGCGGTCTCCGCGGACCTCGACCGGGCCACCGCCGACCAGCTGGCCGCGGTCACCTCCGGGCTGATCGGCATCGCCGGGTGCGTGGCGCAGCTGTCCGACGGCGACGAGGTGCGCCAGACGGTGATCGAGATGGGGCGGGGCTACTACCTCACCATGGCGATCCGGGACGGCTCGGTGCTGGCGGTGGTCGCCGACGGCGACGCGGACCTGGGCGTGGTCGGCTTCGAGATGGCGCGGCTGGCCAAGCAGACCGGGGAGATCCTCACCCCGGCGCTGCGGGCCGAACTGCAGCGCGCGCTGCCCCGCTGAGCCGGGACGGGCCGCCTCAGCTGTTGCGCTTGGCGAGCTCTTCCAGCTCGTCGAGCAGCTTCTGCACCGGCTCGTACGCCTCCTTGGCGTCGTCCTCGGCGTCGGCGGCCCAGCCCTCGACCTTCTTCTGCAGGTTCTCGGCCCGCTTGCGCGCCTCTGCCCAGTCGCCCTGGAGCATCTTCGTGGAGATGTTCTTGAGCCCGTTCGTCAGCTCCGTCCGCTGCTTCGGAGTGATCACCTCGGTGTCGCGCAGCTTCTGCACGGCGTCGTTGAGGTCCGACAGCAGCTGCACCGCCTGGAACGGGCCACCCCGCTCAGGGGTGGGGCTGGGCTTGGGGGCCGCCGTGGTCCGGGCGGGCCGGTTCGGCGACTTGGTCGGGGTGGCGTTGGCGTCGAGCGGTTCGCGCAGTGCCGACATGATCATGAGTACGCCGCTGATCAGGATGATCGCCATCACCAGCATCACGGCGAGCAGAGGTTTGCGGCTGCGCTTGACCCGGACCGGGGGCGTCGGCCGGGCCTTCGGTGCGGCCTGCACCCGGGTCGCCGGGGCGGGCACCCGGGCCGCGCCGGCGATCGCGCCGCCGGTGGGCGCGAGCAGCGTCGGGCTGGGCCCGGCGACGGCGGTCGTCGGGGCGGACGCGGTCGGCACGGACAGGCCGCCCAGGGCGTGGGCCAGGTCGGCGGCCCGCGGGCGGCGCGCGGGGGAGGGGTCCACGGCGGCCGCGATCAGGGCGGTGATCGCCGGCGGCACCCCCGGCAGGGCGGGCAGCGGCCGCGGGCGGGCGTGCTCGGCCTCGAACTGCTCCCAGGACTCGATGCCGTTGCGGCGGCGGCCGGTCACCATCTCGATGAGCAGGACCCCGAGGGCGTACACGTCGGCGGCCGGATCGGCGGCCTTCTGGCGCAGCCGCTCCGGGGCCGCGTACGCGGGGGTGCCGATGACCAGCACGCCGGTCGCGTCGGGCAGGCCGGTCATCGCCGCGATGCCGAAGTCGAGCACCTTCGCGCCGGTCGCGGTGATCATGATGTTGCCCGGCTTGACGTCGCGGTGCACCACGTCCCGGGCGTGCGCGGCGGCCAGCGCCCCGGCGACCTGAGCGCCGATCGTGGCGGCCCGCGCCCAGCCCAGCGGCCCGCGGGCCATCAGCTCGGCCAGCGACTCGCCGGTGAGCAGCTCCATGACCAGGTACGGCTCGACGTGGCCGTCGGGGAAGGTGACCTCGCCGAAGTCGTGCACGGCGGTGATGTGCGGGTGGGTGAGCTGCGCCGCCGAGCGGGCCTCACGCAGCGCTCCGGCGCGCAGGGCCGGGTCGGCGGCGGTCGGGCCGGCGAGCACCTTCACCGCCACCGGGCGGCCCAGCACGAGGTCGTGGGCCTGCCAGACCTCCGCCATGCCGCCGCTGCCGATGCGGCGGTCGAGCAGGTAGCGGTCGTGCAGCTTCAGACCGGGGGTGAAGGCGGACATGGTGGACAACCGTACCGTGTCTCAGCCACCGGTGACACCGAACGCAGGGCACCGTGAGTTCCGTCGCCCGCGACTACTATTCCTGCCTATGTCTGACTCCCCCGGACCTGGGCTCGTCCCGGTGCGCCGCCGCCCCGCGGACGCGCCTGGCGACACGGCTCTCCCCGCCGATGAAGTGACCGATTCGCCCGCTTCGTCGACCGAGGACGGGTCGGACGCGGCTGAGCCGACCCGAGGTCGGGCGGCCTGGCAACGGTGGCGACCCTCGGTGGTCACCGGGTTCACGACCTGGGCCGCCGGGCTGCTGGCGTACTTCCTGGTCACCGCCGTGGCCTGGCTGCCGACCGAGGGGCTGGAGAGCAAGGCCGGGCCGGTCCCGTCGACGTTCGGCCAGCTGCTCCAGTCGTGGAACCACTGGGACACCGTCTGGTACGTGATCATCGCGGACTCCGGGTACGAGGCGGACTCGCGCAGCACCGCGTTCTTCCCGCTGTTTCCGATGGCGATGCGGGCGGCGAACCCGCTGCTGCCAGGCGGCGCGTTCGAGGCGGGCATCATCGTCAGCGCGCTGGCCTGCCTGATCGCGCTGATCCTGGTGCACCGGCTGGCCACCGAGATGATCGGTGCCGAGGACGCCCGGCGCACCACGGTCTACCTGCTCGCGTTTCCGACAGCGTTCTACCTGGTGGCGGCGTACAACGAGTCGCTGTTCGTGGCGCTGGCGCTGGCGTCGCTGTACAACATGCGCCGCGGTCGCTGGTGGTGGGCGGCGATGTTCGCCGGGTATGCCAGCGCCACCCGGATGGCGGGCGTCATGCTCGGCGCGGCGTTCGTCTACGAGTACCTGCGCCAGCGCGGCTTCTCGCTCCGGTCGCAGCGGCGTTACGGGCGGATCCTGCCGTGGCCGGTCGGGTTCCGGCTCGACCGCGACGCCCTGGCCGTGCTGCTGATCCCCGCGGGGCTGGGCGCGTACATGCTCTACTGCCAGTCGACCTTCGGCAACGCGCTGCAGTTCCTGGACGCGCAGAAGGCCTGGTTCCGGGAGGGGTTCACCCCGCCGTGGACCGTCATCGGCGACGTCGTCGCGCTGATCAGCAGCAGCGACTCGATCTACCATCCCGACGCGATCCGCAACATCGTCAACCTGACCACGGCCCTGGCCGTGCTCGTGCTGCTGGTGCTGGCCCTGGTCGGCCCGTGGAAGCTCGGCGCGGACCACGCGTACCTGGTGGTCTTCGCGGCGATCATCATCCTGATGCCGTTGTCGAACCCCATCCACATGCACTACCCGCTCAGCTCGACCTGGCGCTACGCGCTGGAGTGCACGGTGGCGTTCATGGTGCTGGCAAGGATGGGCCGCAACGTGCACTTCGACCGGGTGTACACCACCGTCATGCTCGCCCTGCAGGGCGCAATGGTCATCGTCTTCGTCCAGAACAACTTCGTAGCTTGAGTTGCCCGTGGGACGGGGTTGTGGGGGTGCGGGACGCGGCTGAACCGGGCTGTAAGGTCCAGCCGTGATCGATTCGGTGGATCTTGTCATTTTCGACTGCGACGGCGTGCTGGTGGACTCGGAGACCATCGCCATCCGGGTGGCCTCGCAGATGCTGGGCGAGCTGGGCTGGCCGCTGACCGACGACGAGATCGTGGAGAACTTCGTGGGCCGCTCGGCGGCCTCGATGGTGCCGGTGATCGAGCAGAAGCTGGGCCGGCCGCTGCCGCAGTGGCCGGAGATGTTCGTCGCACGGCAACTCGCCGCGCACGAGGCCGGCCTGGTGCCGGTGCCCGGCATCGTCGAGGCGCTCAACGCCATCACGCTGCCGACCTGCGTGGCCTCCAGCGGGCGGCACGACAAGATGCGCAACACGCTCGGCATCACCGGCCTCTACGAGCGCTTCGAGGGCCGCATCTTCTCGGCCACCGAGGTGGCCAACGGCAAACCCGCACCGGACCTGTTCCTGCATGCCGCCGCGCGCATGGGCGCGGACCCGGCGCGCTGCGTCGTGGTCGAGGACAGCCGCCCCGGCGTACAGGCCGCGCGGGCGGCGGGCATGCGGGTGCTGGCGTACGCCGGGGGAGTGACCCCGGCCGATTGGCTCACCGGTCCGGACACCGTGGTGTTCCACGACATGCGCAAGCTTCCCGACCTGCTCAGGGTCCGGTAGTCGCGCTCACCGTCACCGCACCGCCCGCCCAGGCCGCCGCGCTCAGCCCGAAGGTGCTCGTGGTCGGCATGGACGGGCTGAACTGGGCCAAGGTCGTCGACGCCAACGCGCCGACGCTCGACGCGCTGGCCGCCGGCGGCACGCTCGGCGAGAGCCTGCTCTACTGCAATCCGGTGGCGAACTCGTCCAGCGGGCCCGGCTGGTCCACCATCGCCACCGGCGTCATGCCCGACAAGCACGGCGTCAAGGACAACACCTTCAGTGGCAAGCAGTACGGCACGTACCGTTCCTATGGACTGTGCATGTGTTGTTCATGCGCAGTCGCGTGCTCCGGACGGTGTTGGGCACGCTGGTCGCCCGCTTTCGCGGCGGTGTGCGGCGGCGCGCATCGTGTGCGCGATCCGGGTACACCGGGGCGGGGTCCCTCACACCCTGAGGTACCGGGTCGGGCCTGGGCGTTCCGATGCCCGCGACGATCGCTCTGGTCGTCGCGGGGCGGTGGCGTCCGTCGCCTGATCCGGTGTCCGAGGGCGCGTCTGGCTATCGCGATGGCGGCGCCATCGTGACGGGTCGGTTTGCGGCGGGGCGATGTCATCGGCTTCTGCCAGTGCTGCGCCCCCCATTTCGAGGTGTAGGCCGGGTCGACGGGCACGACCGCCAGCCCCAGGGCTGCGGCCATCGACAGTAGGCGGGCTTTGAGCCGGCCGGTGGGGATTCCGGAGGTCAGTTGCCGGAACCGTTTGCGGCGGCCGTGCTTCTCCCTCGTTTTCTGCTCGGTGAAGTCGAGGTTCTCCACCGCGATCGCGGTCACCCCGGCGCGTTTGGCGTAGTGCAGCAGCCGAGTGATGGCGTGGCGGAGTTGGGCGTCGCGGTGGGCGGCGTCGCCGGACAGGTCGTAGCCGAAGCGGCGCGGGTCACCGACGGGGTTGCCGTGGACGTCCAGGAGCCACGCGGCCAGGTGGTCGTCGTTCATGTCGACCCCGACCATCCCCGCCGCTTGCGCCGCCTCCAGCGGGATCGCCTGGACCGTGGGTTGCTGCCAGGCCGCGGTCAGGTACCAGCGGCCACGGTCGGGGTCGTGGTGGATGCGGTATGCCACGGCGAGATCGGCTACGACGCGGTCGCGCCAGGCCTGCCCGCGGTGGGCGAACCCGACTCGGCTGGTCAGGGTGTAGCGGCCGTGGGCGGTGTTGGCCAAGTGCGCCAGCGGCACCGGCAGCTTGATGCTGACCTGGCCGTCGGGCGTGCCCCGGACCGTCTCGTTGCCGTACCGTTTGCCGGTCTCCCCGTCGGCGGACAGGAACCACCGCGCCGCCTGCCACCGCTGCTGCCACTGGGCCTCGGTGATCCCAGCCTGGTCGAGGTGGTGGCGGGTGTTGGCCAACCGCCGCCCACCGCGCACCACCCGCACCCGACCGTCCTGCCAGTCCCGCATCGCCGCGGCGTGCCGATCCCGAAGCACGCCCAGACGGCGGCGCTTGCCGAACCATTCCGAGCGCGAGCGGTACCCGCCCGGAGCACGCCGGGTGCCGGGCTGGCCGATCGGCTGGGCCAGGCGGTGGGTCAGCATCGCGATCCCGGCCTCCAGGCCACGGATGTGCGCGTCCAGGCTGCGCCGGGACAGTGCCCACTGATCGTGGCTGGCCCGGGTGATCGAACCAGCCCACCGCGACGACGACACAACGGTCAGCGAACGCTTCGCTCAGCCCACCGGCCGGCGTCGTGACCGAGACCGTCACGGCAACGGGCCTTCAGATCCCCCGACGCCAGCCCGCCCAGATGCTGCCCGACCAGCACCAGCACCCGCTCATCGGCCGGAGTCAGGTGTTTGAGCCGGTCACGGACCGACACACCCGAAGGCCCCGCCGCCACGAACGGTGCGGCAACCGCACGCAACACCCGACCCCGCCCACTCAACCCCGACCACCGCCAGCAGCCGACACGGGACCGCCCTGCGCGAACAGCGCCCACAGCTTGCTCGGGCCACAACGACCCGACCGCATCGCTCCAGAGCAGCTATCCACATCAGACATGGTGATGATCCTAGGCTCCGTGTACGACACTTCCGCACGAGGTGAACCCGTGCGGCGATGCCGCCCGGTGGGGTCAACGAGTGGCGCGGCTGGTCATTTGCCGACGAGGAGTTTGGGGCCGCACCCAGTCGAGCCGGAACCGCGCGTAAGCCAGTCAAGCGCTGCCACACCGACGCTCGGGCCAGGGCTGAGACGCCGACCGTCACCGTGCCCGCCTCCGCTACTACAACGCGAGCAACAACTGGTACTGGGTGATCGACGACCTGCGGGTCGGCTGACCGTCGCGGCGTCCCGGTCCGGCGGTGCGGTCGCCGGTCCGGGACGCCGCCGTGCACGTGTCCCCAGGTCGATTGAGTCGTTCCTCCTGGCAGGCGCCGCACGGGGGCGGCGTCTCGCGGGGTGCCCGACGCTCCGCCGCAGTTTCGTGAACGCCGCGCGGGGGCGGCGGAGGGTGTACGACATGGTCGACCGCAGGCGGATTCTTCAGGCGACGGCGGCCGCGGGTGCCGCCACGGTGCTCTCCCAGCGTGCCGGCTGGGCCTGGGCGGTGGGACAGGGCCGGGCGGGCACGCTCGACCCGGCGAAGATCCGCAAGTACGTGACGCCGCTGGCGGTGCCGTCGGTGATGCCGCCGGCACACCGCGAGGAGGGCGGGGTGGCCCGCTACCTGATCGGGGTGCGCCAGTTCCGGCAGCAGATCCTGCCGTCGAACCTGCCGCAGACCACGGTCTGGGGCTACGGCGACGTGTCGAAGCCGCGCAGCTTCCGCAGCCCGTCGGACACCATCGAGGCCCGGGTGGACCGGCCGGTGCGGGTGACCTGGGTCAACGACCTGGTCGACTCCTACGGCGACTTCCGCCCGCACCTGCTGCCGGTGGACCCGACGCTGCACTGGGCGAACCCGCCGGGCGGCGACGCCGGACGCGACACCCGGCCCACGTTCACCTCGACGCCGGGGCCGTACCGGGGGCCGGTGCCGATCGTCACGCACCTGCACGGCGGCCACTCCCACGAGGAGAGCGACGGCTACCCGGAGGCGTGGTACCTGCCGAAGGCGCGCAACATCCCGGCCGGGTACGCGACCGTCGGCACGTTCTACGACGAGTTCGGGGAGGAGTTCGAGCGGCGCTACGGGGCGGCGGCCTGGCAGCCGGGCACGGCGACCTTCCAGTACACCAACGACCAGCGCGCCTCGACCCTGTGGTACCACGACCACACGCTCGGCGTGACCCGCGTCAACGTGTACGCCGGACTCGCGGGCTTCTACCTGCTGCGCGGCGGCAAGGGCGACCTGCCCAAGGGAGTACTGCCCGGCCCGGCGCCGCAGCTCGGCGACAAGCCCGGCACGCGCTACTACGAGATCCCGGTGGTGGTGCAGGACCGCTCGTTCAACGCCGACGGCTCGCTGTTCTACCCGGCCAGCCGCGCGTTCGCCGACGACGCGGGCCCGTACATCCCGCAGGGGCCGTTCCCGCCGATCTGGAACCCGGAGTTCTTCGCCAACACCATCATGGTCAACGGCAACACCTGGCCGGAGCTGGAGGTCGAGCCGCGCCGCTACCGGCTGCGCTTCCTCAACGGCTGCAACGGCCGCGTGCTGATCATGAAGGTGACCACGGACCCGCTCGCGCCGCGCCCGGCCCCGGTCGCCCTGCCGATCTGGCAGATCGGCAACGACGGCGGTTTCCTGCCCAAGCCGGCCAAGCTCCAGCAGCTGCTGATGGGCCCGGCCGAGCGCGCCGACGTCATCCTCGACTTCACCGGCCAGCGTGAGGGCACCGAGTTCTACCTGATCAACGAGGGCCCGGACGAGCCCTACAACGGCACCTTCAACCCGTCCGACCCGGCCACCACCGGCCAGGTCATGCGCTTCACCGTCGGGCGGCTCACCGGCAAGGACCGCAGCACCCCGCCCGAGGACCTCGACCTGCCCTGGATCAAGCCGATCGGCCGGGCCGACAACACCCGGCAGCTGTCGCTGGACGAGGAACTGGGCCACGACCAGTCCATCGAGCTGATGCTCGGCACGGTCGGCCCCGACGGCCACGCGATGCCGATGCACTGGGACCACCCGATCACCGAGGACCCGAAGCTCAACGCCACCGAGATCTGGGAGTTGCACAACTTCAGCCAGGACGCCCACCCGATCCACCTGCACCTGGTGCAGTTCGAGATCCTCGGCCGGGGCGTGGACGGCAAGCAGCCGCCGGAGCCGGGCGAACGCGGCACCAAGGACACCGTGATCGCGCTGCCGGGCGAGATCACCCGGATCAAGGCCACGTTCGACCTGGCCGGCCAGTACGTGTGGCACTGCCACCTGCTGGAGCACGAGGACAACGAGATGATGCGGCCCTACCGGGTCGGCTGAGCGGGTTCCCCGGGGCGGTGCGTGTGCGCGCCGCCCCGGGGCGCGTCACAGCCAGCCGGAGCGGCGGAAGGCGCGGTACATCGCGGACGCGACGACGAACATCAGCGCGAGCACGATCACGTAGCCGTACTTCCAGTGCAGCTCGGGCATGTAGTCGAAGTTCATGCCGTAGATGCCGGCGATCGCGGTCTGCGCGGCGGCGATGGCCGCCCAGGCGGCGATCTTGCGCATGTCGTTGTTCTGGTCGACGGACAGCTGCGCCAGGCGCGCCTGCAGGATCGAGTTGAGCAGGTCGTCATACGCGACGATGCGCTCCACCGTCCGCAGCAGATGGTCGTTGACGTCGCGGAAGTAGCGCCGGATCTCCTTGGGCAGCCCTTCCTTGTCGTCGATCAGCGCCGCCAGCGGGTGCTGCAGCGGGGCGACCGCCCGCTTGAACTCCATCAGCTCCCGTTTGAGCTGGTAGATCTGCGCGGCCCGGTTCTGCGACTGGGGCGCGAAGACGTGGTCCTCCAGTTCGTCGATGTCGTTCTCGAACGCCACCGCGACTTCGAGGTACGAGTCGACCATGCGGTCGGCCACGGCGTGCGCCACCGCCCACGGGCCCTGCGCCATCCGGTCCGGCCGCCGTTCCAGGTCGGCGCGCACCGGTCCGAGCGGCCCCGCGGGACCGTGCCGCACCGTGATCACGTAGCCGTCGCCGATGAACAGCACCACGGAGCCGGTCTCCACCACCTCGCAGGTCTCGGTCAGCGCCGAGTGCTCCACGTACCGGGTGGTGCGCAGCACGAACAGGGTCACGTCGGCGAAGTGCTCGATCTTGGGGCGCTGGCGGCGCGTGGTCGCCGCCTCCACCGCCAGCTCGTCCAGGCCGAACCGTTTGGCGATGGGGGCGAAGTCGGCCTCGCTCGGCTCGTGCAGGCCGAGCCAGAGGAAGGAGCCGGGGGTCTGCCGCACGGTCGCCAGGCCGTCGTCGTAGTCGCACGCACCCGGCCAGCGGCGGCCGTCCACGTACACCGCGCAGTCGATGACGGAGCCGTGCGTCGCGTCGTCATCGTCGGCGGAACCCGCCGGGCCGGTCGGCCGGATCCGGGAGGCGGCCTTGCGCAGCGGCGCGGTCCACGCCCAGGCGACGCCTGCCTGCTGCTCGTCGCTCACGGTCACCTCCGGTCCGGTCCTCGTGGCGATCTTAGTCGGCTACAGCCGGAGGAACGGTTCCGCGTAGGTGAACACTCCCCGCACCGCCGGGTCGTGCCCGGTCAGCGGCCGGGCCTGGAAGTGCGCGCCCCACTCGGCCTCGGGGGCGAGCACGCCGAACTGCTCGGCCTGCCGGAAGCCGAACCGGCCGTAGTAGCCGGGATCGCCGAGCAGCACCACCAGCGGCTCGCCGAGCGCGTCGGCGGCGCCCAGCACCGCGTGCATCAGCGCGCCGCCTACCCCGGATCGCTGGTGGTCGGGCCGCACGCTGAGCGGCCCGAGGCCCAGTGCCGGGGTGTCGCCGACACGGCCCCGGGTGCACACCACGTGCCCGACGACCTCGCCGTCGACTTCGGCGACCAGCGACAGTTGCGCAAGCCAGCCCGCGTCGGCGCGCAACTGGTCGACCAGCCCCGGTTCGGGGGCGGGGTCGGGCGCGTACATCGGCCCGAACGCGGCCTCGGTGACCGAGCGGATGGCGTCGACGTCGGCGGGTGTCTCGCGGCGGATCAGCACGCCGCTCATGGTGCCGTATGCACCGGCGGCGCGCTCGCGGGCCCGTCGACCTCGGCGCTGCCGCGCACCTGGAGTTTGCGCCGGGCCCGCTCGTAGAACGTGGTCAGCCCGAGCCGCACCACCCGGGCGGCGTCGGCGATCGCGGTGATCGCCAGCCGGTCGCCCGGCGTCACGTGTCCGTCGACGCGGCCGTCGACCTCCACCGCGAGCCGGCCGCTGTTCTCCAGCACCTGCAGCGCGAGCGCCTCGTCGGCGGACAGCACCAGCGCGCGGTTGAAGCTGGAGTGCGCGGCGGCGGCTGTCACCAGCACGGCGCGCACGGTGGGGGAGACGATCGGGCCGCCGCTGGAGAAGGCGTACGCCGTCGAGCCGGTGGGCGTGGCCACGATGACGGCGTCGGCGGCATAGCGTACGAACGCGTGCCCCTCCACGGTGATGGCGACCCCGGCCAGGCCGTCGCCGGGGATGCGGCACAGCGCGATGTCGTTGAACGCGGTGACCTCGTGGCCGCCGGGCAGCGTGGTGCGCACCGCGAGCCGCGACTCCACCGAGTAGTGCTGGTTGTCGATCGCGGACAGCGCCGCGGGCAGCCCGTCCACGTCGATCTCGGGCAGGAAGCCGAGCCGGCCGAGGTTGACCCCGAGCACCGGCGTGGTCCGGCCCGCGCTCAGCCGCATGGTGCGCAGCATCGTGCCGTCGCCGCCCAGGCTCACCAGCAGGCTGGAGCGCTCCGCCAGCTCCTGCGGGTCGACGGCGACCGCGCCGCAGAAGATCCGGTCCACCTCGTCGGGCAGCCCGAGCACGGTGACGTCGCGCCGTCGCGCCCAGTCCATGATGGTGTCGATCGCGGGCACGGAGTCACGCTGCGGATGCAGCACCAGACCCACCGTGTGTACGAGGCCCACGCAGCCACTCTACGGTCCAACCCGCTCTCCCCAAGCCACATCGCCGGGCGCCGCCCGCCCCTTGATCACGACGATCTTGCGTGGACTGTTGCCAGCTCGCCCGAGATCTGCGTGTCGTACCCACCGCTCACGCAAGATCCTTGTGATCAAGGAGCGGTCAGCGGTTGCGGGGTTGCAGACGGCGGGTCGGCTCAGCGGTGGTCGGGTCCTCCGGCCACGGGTGGCGTGGGTAGCGGCCGCGCAGCTCCGCGCGGACCTGCGGGTAGCCGTTGCGCCAGAACGAGACCAGGTCGCCGGTCACGGCGGCGGGGCGGCCGGCGGGGGACAGCAGGTGCAGCACGACGGGCACCCGGCCGCCGGCCAGCCGGGGGGTCTGCGTCCAGCCGAACGCCTCCTGCACCTTCACCGCCAGCACCGGAGCGGCCGGGTCGGTGTAGTCGATCCGGATCCGGGATCCGCTGGGCACCTCCAACCGTTCCGGGGCGAGCTGGTCGAGTTGGGCCGCCTGGGCCCAGGGCAGCAGGGTGCGCAGCGCGGCGGCGACGTCGACGCGCTGCAGGTCGTCGCGGCGGCGGGCGGTGTGCAGCGCTCCGCCCAGCCACTGCCCGGCACTGGCCAGCAGGGACTCGTCGTCGACCGCGGGCCAGGGCTCGCCGAGCGCGTGCGCCAGGAACGCCAGCCGCTCGCGTAGCGCGGTCGCCTCGGGGGTCCAGCGCAGCAGCCGCAGACCCTCCCGGCGTAGGCCCTCGGCCAGCGCCTGTGCGACGCGCTCCCGGTCCGGCCGGTCGAGCGGGCGCTCCGCCAGCACGATCGCGCCCAGCCGGGTGACCCGCCGGGCCACCACGTCCCCGTCGGACCAGGCGATCTCCTCACCCGTGACCAGCAGCGGGGCCGCGGCCTGTCGTGCGGTCGCCTCGTCGGTCGCGGCGGCCAGCCGGATCCGGGCCGAGCTGCTGCCCGGTTGCCGGTCCGCGGCGGCCACCGCCAGCCAGGGCACCCCGGTCAGCGGCGAGCCCGGCGGCAGTTCGGCGGCGGTGCCCCCGGCCATCAGGTAGGTCCGGCTGCCCGCGCCCCGGACCCGGGCCACCCGCTCGGGGTAGGCCAATCCGACCACCAGTGCACCGGCCAGGTCATCGGTCAGCCGCCCGGTGCCCGTCCGCTGAGACTCGCCCACCCGGCCCGACTCGGCGGCGCGGCTCGGGGCTCCGGGCCGGCTGGAAACCGCTGCCCGGCTCCGGGCCCCGCTGGACCCGGCGACAGGGTCGGCGAAGCCGCTTTCGCTGCTGTGCAGGCTGCCGGTCAGGCGGCGGACCTCGGTGCGCCAGGCGGCGCTGGCGGCCCCGTCGGCACCGTCGCGCAGTCGCCGCCAGGCCGCGGCCAGGTCGTCGGTGCCGATCGGGGTGTCCGCGCCGAGCAGGGCGACGACCTCGGCGGCGCGGTGCGGGCCGAGTTCGGTGGCGGCGTCGAGCAGCGCGCGGGCCAGGCGCGGGTGCGCGCCGACGCCCGCGATGGCCCGGCCGCGCGCGGTGACGCGGCCGTCACCGTCGAGCGCGCCGAGCGCGGTCAGCGTCTCGCGGGCGACCGTCGCGGCGGCCGCGGGCGGCTGGTCGAGCAGGGCCAGGCCCGCGCCGTCCGCACTGGACCAGCAGGCCAGCTGCAGCACGAACGAGGTCAGGTCGGCCGAGGCGATCTCGGGGTCGGGGTGCTCGGGCAGCCGCTCGTGCTCGGCCTGCGACCAGCACCGGTAGACGACACCGGGGGCTTCACGCCCGGCCCGCCCGGCCCGCTGGTGCGCCGAGGCCCGCGAGGCCCGGACCGTGACCAGCGAACCCAGCCCGCGGCCCAGGTCGGTACGCGGCACCCGGGCCAGGCCCGCGTCGACGACCACGCGTACCCCCGGCACGGTCAGGCTGCTCTCGGCGACCGCGGTCGCCAGCACCACGCGGCGGCGGGGTCCCGGCCGCAGCGCGGCGTCCTGGGTGCCCGCGGCCTGGCGGCCGTGCAGGGTGAGCAGGTCCACCTCGGCGCGCAGGCCGGCCAGCCGCCCGGCGACGCCGTCGATCTCGCCCGCGCCGGGCAGGAACACCAGCAGGTCGCCGTCGGCCCCGCGCAGGGCTTCCCGGATCACGGCCGCGACGTGGTCGAGCAGGCGCGGGTCGACGCGCAGCCCGTAGGGCGCGTCCACCGGGCCGGTCGGCGGACGCCAGCGGACCTCGATCGGGTGTGGCGTGCCCGAGGCGGTCACCACGGGTGTGTCCGAGCCCAGCGCGGTGGCCAGCCGCTCGGCCTGCGCGGTCGCCGAAGCGGCCACCAACCGCAGGTCGGGGCGCAGCGCGGCGCGCACGTCGGCGGTGAAGGCCAGCGCCAGATCGGAGTCGAGTTGGCGCTCGTGCACCTCGTCGAGCAGGATCGCGCCGACCCCGGACAGCTCCGGGTCGTGCTGCAGCCGCTGCACCAGCAGGCCGGTGGTGACGACCTCGACCCTGGTCGCGGCGCTGGTGCGGCTGTCGCCGCGCACGCTGTACCCGACGGGCCCGCCCAGCGGCGTGCCGGTCAGTTCGGCCATCCGGCGGGCGGCGGCGCGGGCGGCGACCCGGCGCGGCTCGGCGACGACCACCCGGCCGGTGACCGCGCCCGCCATCGCCAGCGGCGCGAGTGTCGTCTTGCCCGATCCCGGCGGCGCGACCAGCACCGCCGCGCCGTTCCCGGACAGGGCCGCCAGTAGCGTGGGCAGCGCCTCCCGTACGGGCAGGTCGGTTTCGGCCGCGTCAGACAACACCCGCCCAGTCTGCCGGACGGCCGGGCCGGGAAAGCCCGGCGGTGCCGCAACCTGGCGCGGGCCCGGCCCGTGTTCCAGAGGTGACAGTGTCAGATTTCGAGGCGTTCTACCGCGGCACCGCCCCGCGGCTGATGCGCTTCGCGTACGGCCTCACGGGTGGCCTGGCCGAGGCGCAGGACTTCACCCAGGAGGCGTACGCCCGTGCCTGGCAGCGCTGGGCGTCCCTGCAGCGCTACGACAACCCCGAGGCGTGGCTGCGGCTGGTGGTGACCCGGCTGGCCACCGACTGGTGGCGGCGGCTGACCGTGCGGCGCTCCACCGGCCTGCCCGACCCCCCGAACGTGCCGCCCCCCGACGAGGAGCTGATGACCGTCGTCGCGGCCCTCAAGACGCTGCCCATCGACCAGCGCCGGGTGCTGGCGATGCACTACCTGCTCGACCAGCCCGTGGCGGAGATCGCCGTGGAGCTGTCGGTGCCGGTCAACACCGTCAAGTCCTGGCTCGCCCGCGGGCGGGCCGGGCTCGCCACCGCCCTGGGGGAGCGCAGCCATGTCAACTGAGCTGGAACGCTTCTACGCGAGGCTGGCCGACCGGGTGGACGCGGTGCCGCCACCGGAGCTGTCCGCGGTGCGCGCCCGAGCGGCCCAGCGCCGCCGCCGCTCCTTCGGCGGCCTGCTCGCCGCCGGGGCCGCCGTGGTCGCCGCGCTGTTCGGCGCGCAGGCCGTGCTGGCTCCGGCCGCCACGCCGGTGCGCCCGGTGCTGCCCGCGCTGCCCGCCGCGACGGACTTTCTCCCGTTCGACGGCTCCGCCGCGCCGGTCATCCGCTTCACAGGGCCGGTGCGCTTCGGCATGACCTCGACCGCGGGCGAGCGCTCGTACGCGATGTGGATGGCCGAGGACGGCACCGAGTGGGTCGGCGCGGTCGACCTGACCACGGGCAAGGCGCTGTGGCCCGCGCTGTCGCTGGGCAAGTTCGGCGACACCAACGGCTTCGAGGTGTCCGCCGGGGCGATCCTGCTGCTCACCGAGCAGGGCTTCGACAACCCGCTGATCAAGGACGGCAGTGACACGATCATCGCGGTCGACCCGGCCACCGGGAAGATCATGTGGACGCTGCCGTACTCCTTCAACGACACCGACCGGGTCCTCTACGACGACACGCTCGTGATCACCTGGGTCCAGCGCGGCGTGACCGAGGCGCTCGACCTGCGTACCGGCAAGGCGCGGTGGACGGTCACCGACCGGGTGGCCCAGTCGGGCACCAACGCCATGCGCACCCTGGCCGAGTCTTACGTCGTCGGCGGCCTCACCGCACGGGTGCCCGCGGACCGGCGCGTGGTCCTGCACCTGGCCGACGGGCGGGTGCAGGTGCGTGACGTGGTCAGCGGCAAGGTCGAGCGGGAACTCGCCGCGCCGGTGCTGTCGGCCGGACCGGACCTGCTGCGCCAGGAGACGGTGGTCGACGGGACGCTGTACCAGTTCGCCGGGGCCAAGGTCGGCACGCTGCGACTCGACGGGTCCGCCGCCGCGAGCGAGGCCACCCTCCAGGCGACACTGGCCGGGTCCTGGCCGTCGCCGTGCGCCGCCGGCGGCGTGTTCTGCGCCGTCACCGACGACACCGGTGACAGCGCCAAGCTGACGGCCGTCGACGCGCACTCGGGCGCGACGGTCTGGCAGCGCGACCTCAAAGGCATGGTGCGCGGGGTGCTCCCGTCGGGGGTGGGGCTGCTCGCCATGGGGGAGCCGTCGGCGGTGCTCGCGGTCGACGGAACTCCACTGGCCGAGCTGGGCGGCTCGGCGATGTGGATCGAGTCGGGCAACCTGCTGGTCATCGGCCAGTCGGGAGTCTTCGGCCATCAGCTGGCCACCGGCGACGACGTCGCCCTCGGGCAGCTGAGCGTCACCGGCTACTGCTCGGCGAACGCGACCACGCTGACCTGCCCGACCAAGGACGGGATCGGCGTCTACCGGTACGCCCGCTGATACGGCGCGGCGCCCCCGTCCGGACCGGACGGGGGCGCCGCATCAGGCGTGATCAGGGACGGATGAACGCGATCATCGGCGTGGTGGTCGCGACCTGCAGCATCAGCGCCGCGGCGACCACGGCGAACGGCCACACCCGGGGCGAGCGGGCGCACACCCAGGCCACCGGGATCATCAGGAACACCGCCAGGAAGATCCAGAGCCGGGTGGTCTCGCCGCGGTTGATGCCGACCAGGTCGAGGAAGGCCAGCACGGCCAGCCCGGACAGGGTCAGCGCGGCGATCGGGCGGGCCACGCCGCGGCGCACCGCGTCCCAGGCGGCGTACCCGGTCAGCACGGCCGCCGCGATCCCGGCGCAGAGCGCGAAGTCGCCGAGGTTGCGCACCACCCAGACGTCGTACGGCCGATGCGCGCGCTCGTTGAAGTCGGTGGCGTCGGCCAGCACCTCGGCCAGGTTGACGAACAGGTCGTAGCCGAACAGCAGTTTCGTGCCGAGGTACGCCCCGGCGAAGGCGGCCAGCGTCAGCGATACCAGCTTGAGCAGGGCCACCCAGTCCAGCCGCCGCCGGTGGAGCGCCAGGGCGGCCAGCGCGGCGAAGGTCAGCCCCATCACCAGCGGCAGCGGTTCGAAGAAGAACACCAGGTAGAGCGAGCTGCCCAGCGCCACCGCCCAGGCCCAGTGCGTGTGGCGCAGGTAGCGCGTGAACAGCCACAGCGACAACAGGATCGGCACCGGGGAGACGGCGTTGAGGATGGGCAGGAAGTACAGCCGGCCCGGCACCAGCAGGCACAGGATCAGCGCGAACAGCGCGACGCGGCGGTCGTCGAGCACTTCGCGCACCAGCAGGTACACCAGCAGCGCGGCCAGGCTGGACACCGCGGTGATGGCGATGCCGAGCGCGGCCGGGTTGGTGGTGAGCGTGCCGAGCAGATGGTAGAGCAGCGTCTTGCCGGGCATGTTCGAGCGGGCGTGCTGCGGCAGCGCGTGCACGATCTCCTCGAAGCGCGTCAGGTACTCGTACGCGGTGAAGCGCAGCGACGGCGTGTAGAACGAGTTCGCCCGGTCGCTGGCGACGACCGCGCCCAGCGACACCTCGTCGGCGGCGCGCACGACCAGTTGCAGCGGCACGGCGGCGGCCAGCCACATGCCCACGACCAGCCGCTCCCGGCGCTGTCCGAGCCGGTGGGTCAGCCACAGCAGCGCCAGCACCGCGGCCAGGCCGCCCGCGAACGGCAGCAGCATCTCCCAGGAGAACCAGCCGACGTACCGGTAACGCCAGGCTCCCGCCCGCGAGCCCGCGGGCAGCATTCGCATCGCGGCCAGCACCGCGGCGGCGACGGTCAGCCCCGCCCCGGCGAGCACGGCGATCGCGACCGGGCGCGGCGTCCGGCCCGCGACGGGAACCGGCCCGGGTGCCGGCGCGGCCGGGCGGGTCCGTTCGGCGGTGAGCAGCGAGCCGTCGTGCACGATCGATCCCTTCGGCGGCGGTCAGGTGTCCCGGCCCGGAGCACGCGGGGGTCGGCGGTCCGGGTCAATCATCAAGAACGGTCCTTCCGCGAGCGGGATACGGCGGCGTACGCCCCACGGTCAGTGCGTGCGGCCCGGCGGTCCCGCCGTCCGGTGCGCGGATCGATCGCGGGTTAGGGTGTTCGGCGGAGATGGTCGGCGACCCCGGAGGCATGGATGAGCGCGGTACGCGAGGCATACCTGCGGGCTGCCGCGTCGGCCGCCGCCCTGGTCGGCGACCCCGCCGTCGCGGCGGCCTGGGCGAAGCCGAGCGCGCTGGCGGCCTTCACCGTCGCGGGGCTGGCCGGACACCTCGCCTCGCAGGTGGTGAACGTGCCGCGGGTGCTGGCCGCGCCCGCCCCGGACGGGCCGCCGGTCGCCCTCGCCGACCACTACAGCCGGGTGACCTGGATCGACGCCCCCATCGACGCCGAGACCAACGTGCGGGTCCGCAAGGGCGGCGAGGCGCTCGCCGAGGCCGGTCCGCGCGAGCTGGCGGAGCAGACTGATCGCGCCGTGTCCGAGCTGCGTACGCTGCTCGCCGAGGAGCACGTCGACCGCCTGGTCAGCCCGCCTGCCGGGCCGTGGGCGATGCGGCTGGACGACTTCCTGGTCACCCGGCTGATGGAGATCACCGTGCACTCCGACGACCTGGCGTACAGCGTCGTTGTGCCCACCCCCGACCAGCCGCGCGAGGTGCTCGACCCGGTGCTCGCGCTGCTGAGCGAGCTCGCCGTGCGCCGCCACGGGCAGGCCGCGGTGATCCGCGCGCTGAGCCGCGCCGAGCGCGCCCCGGCGAGCATCACCGCATTCTGACCGCGCGACCGGGAGAGCGTCCGATGCGACTGGAGATCGACACCGACAGTGCCGTGCCGCCGTACGAGCAGGTGCGGGCGGGCATCGCCACGCAGATCGCCGAGGGGACACTGGCCCCGGGTGCGCACCTGCCGACGATCCGGCAGCTCGCCGCGGACATCGGCCTGGCCGTGAACACGGTGGCCCGCGCCTACCGGGAGCTGGAGGCCGCGGGCCTGGTGGTGAGCCGGGTCCGGCACGGCACCACGGTCGCCGAGCGCCGCCCCGACCTGCCGCCCGCCGAGGCGATGGCCCGGCTCGACGAGGCGGCCCGTGCCTACCGCGCCGCGGCCCGGGCGCTAGGGGTCAGCCTGGACGGCGCGATCCAGGCACTGCGCCGGGTCGAGGCGGAACAGCCGGGGCCCGAGCGCACCCGCGCCTGAGCCCGTCTGAGCCCGTCCGCCGCTCAGGCCGCTGCCGGACGGGTCCGGCGGCCGGGCACACTGTGCCGCATGGAACTTGAGTCCTTCGAGCTGGTCATGCTGCGCCGTCCGGCGAACCCGCCCGAGTACGACGACGCGGAGTCCGCGCGCATCCAGGCGGAGCACCTGGCGTACCTGTCCGGGCTGCGCGCGTCGGGCCACGTGGTCACCAACGGCCCGGTGATCGAGCCCGCCGACGAGTCGCTGCGCGGCCTGGTCTTCTTCCGCACCGGCTCCCTGGACGAGGCCCGCCGCCTGGCCGAGCAGGACCCCGCGGTCCGCGCCGGCCGCCTCGTGGCCGACGTGATGACCTGGTGGTGCCCGCCCGGCACGATGGCCGCCCCCGGCAAGACGATCACCCTGCCGTCCTGACTCGTGCAGTTTCCGGGAAACTGCGCGAATCCCGCCGCCCGAACCTGCACTTCCCCGAAACCGCAGCCGGCCCTCCCGGGGCCCGGTGCGGTTGACGGGGGGCGAGTGGGGCATTCCGGTCATATGCTGGCGGTGTGGGGGACGGGGGAACCGACGGCCGCTACCTGGCGATCGCCGATCACGGGTTGATCGGCGACATGCGCAGCGTGGCGCTGGTCGGCATGAACGGGACCATCGACTGGTACTGCTGCCCGCGGTTCGACTCGCCCAGCGTCTTCGGCGCGCTGCTGGACGCCGACCGCGGCGGGCGGTTCGAGCTGGCCGCCGCCGTCCCGGCGCAGACCAAGCAGTTCTACTTCCCGGACACCAACGTCCTGATCACCCGCTTCTACGCCTACGACGGGGTGGGGGAGATCCAGGACTTCATGCCGATCGTCGGCGACCCCACCGAGGCGGACCGGCACCGGCTGATCCGGCGCGTCATCTGCGTACGCGGCAAACTGCCCTTCACGGCGCTGGTCGCGCCCCGTTTCGACTACGGCCGCCGGGTGCACACGCTGCGGCGCGAGGGCGACCGGGTGCTGTTCAGCTGCGACGTGCTGTCGCTGGCCCTGACCAGCAGCGTCGACGTCGCCATCGAGGACGGCGACGCGCGGGCGGAGTTCACCCTCGGCGAGGGCGAGACCGCCGTGTTCGCGCTGGACCGGGTCTCCGACCGGGTGCGGCCCCGGTCGTGCCCGCTGGCGGAGGCGGAGGAGCAGTTCACCGAGACCGTGCGCTACTGGCGGCGGTGGCTGTCGACCTCGCACTACCGGGGCCGGTGGCGGGAGATGGTGAACCGCTCGGTGCTCACCCTGAAGCTGCTGACCTACGCGCCGACGGGGGCGATCGTCGCGGCCGCCACGACGAGCCTGCCGGAGCAGATCGGCGGGGAGCGCAACTGGGACTACCGCTACGTGTGGATCCGCGACGCCGCGTTCTGCCTGTACGGGATGCTGCGGCTCGGCTTCACCGAGGAGGCCGCGGCGTTCATGGACTTCCTGGACCGCCACGTGGCGCTGCGCGGCGACGGACCCGACGGCCCGCTGCAGATCATGTACGGCATCGACGGCCGCACCGAGCTGCCCGAGGAGGAGCTGCCGCACCTGGAGGGATACCGCTGCTCAGGTCCGGTGCGCATCGGCAACAACGCGGTCGGCCAGCTGCAGCTGGACATCTACGGTGCCCTGATCGACTCGATCTACCTGTACGACAAGTGGGCGCACCCGATCTCCAGTGACCGCTGGGAGGAGGTGACCGGGCTGGTCGACTGGGTGTGCGGCAACTGGGACCGGCCCGACGAGGGCATCTGGGAGACCCGCGGCGGCCGCCGGAACTTCCTCTACTCGCGGCTGATGTGCTGGGTGGCCATCGAGCGGGCGATCCGCATGGCCACGCGCCGCGGCCTGCCGGCGGACCTGCCCCACTGGCGGCAGACCCGCGACGACATCTACCACCAGATCATGCGCAAGGGCTTCTCGTCGGACCGGCAGGCGTTCGTGCAGCACGAGGACGCCGAGGTGCTGGACGCGGCGCTGCTGATGATGCCGATGGCGAAGTTCGTCTCGCCGACCGACCCCAAGTGGCTGTCCACCCTGGACGCCCTCGCCGAGGACCTGGTGTCGGACTCCCTGGTCTACCGCTACGACCCCGCGGTCAGCCCCGACGGCCTGCGCGGCGTGGAAGGCACCTTCTCCATGTGCTCCTTCTGGTACGTGGAGGCCCTGTCCCGCGCCGGCCGCCTCGACGAGGCCCGCCTGGCCTTCGAGAAGATGCTCACCTACGCCAACCACGTCGGCCTGTTCGCCGAGCAGATCGGCAAAACGGGAGAGCAACTGGGCAACTTCCCCCAGGCCTTCACCCACCTCTCCCTCATCTCCGCCGCCTACAACCTCGACCGCGCCCTTGGCTGACCGCCCGCCATGTGGGCGGGGACGGTGCGGCGGCAGGCGCGGACCGGGCCGGGTTGTTAGGCTGGGGTCTGGGCCGTGACTGGCGCGCTGGGATGGGTCACCATCGGGGAGCGGCTCCGTCATCGTGACGCTGTGCCGTGCGCCTGGGCCTCTTCCGTAACGTCCAGGAGGTCCGCATGTCTGACGCGTCCCTGTCCAGCGAGTCTCTGGCCTACCGCCACGCGCTGGATGCCATCCGTGCCGTCGAGCCGGCCGTCGCCGCGGCGATCGGCGCGGAGCTGCACGACCAGCGCGAGTCGCTCAAGTTGATCGCCAGTGAGAACTACGCCTCGCCCGCGACGCTGCTGGCCATGGGCAACTGGTTCAGCGACAAGTACGCCGAGGGCACCGTCGGCCGCCGTTTCTACGCCGGCTGCAAGAACGTCGACACGGTCGAGGCGCTGGCCGCCGAGCATGCCCGGGAGCTGTTCGGGGCGCAGCACGCGTACGTGCAGCCGCACTCGGGCATCGACGCCAACCTGGTCGCCTTCTGGGCCGTGCTCGCCCAGCGGGTGGAGAGCCCGGCGCTGGCCAAGGCGCAGGCCCGCCACGTCAACGACCTCAACGAGGCCGACTGGGCGGCGCTGCGCCGCGAGCTGGGCGACCAGCGCATGCTGGGCATGGCCCTGGACGCGGGCGGCCACCTCACGCACGGCTTCCGCCCGAACATCTCCGGCAAGATGTTCGAGCAGCGCAGTTACGGCACCGACCCGGCGACGGGCCTGGTCGACTACGACGCGCTGGCCAAGTCGGCGCGCGAGTTCCGGCCGCTGATCATCGTCGCGGGCTACTCGGCGTACCCGCGACTGGTGAACTTCCGGATCATGCGGGAGATCGCCGACGAGGTCGGCGCGACCCTGATGGTCGACATGGCGCACTTCGCGGGCCTGGTCGCGGGCAAGGTGCTGACCGGCGACTTCGACCCGATCCCGCACGCGCAGATCGTCACCACCACCACGCACAAGTCGCTGCGCGGCCCGCGCGGCGGCATGGTGCTGTGCCAGTCCGAGCTGGCCGAGCAGGTCGACCGCGGCTGCCCGATGGTGCTCGGCGGCCCGCTGCCGCACGTCATGGCGGCCAAGGCGGTCGCGCTGGCCGAGGCCCGCCGCCCGGAGTTCCGCGACTACGCCCAGCGCATCGTCGACAACGCCAACGCGCTGGCCGAGGGTCTGCTGCGGCGCGGCGCGAAGCTGGTCACCGGCGGCACCGACAACCACCTGGTGCTGCTGGACGTGTCGTCGTACGGCATCACCGGCCGCCAGGCCGAGTCGGCGCTGCTCGACTCGAACATCGTCACCAACCGCAACGCGGTGCCGCAGGACCCGAACGGCGCCTGGTACACCTCCGGCATCCGGCTGGGCACCCCCGCGCTGACCACGCGCGGCCTGGGCACGGCCGAGATGGACCAGATCGCCGAGCTGATCCACACCGTGCTGGCGGGCACCACCCAGGGCACCACGAACGGCAAGCCGTCCAAGGCGGCGTACGTGCTGGCCGACGGCGTCGCCGACCGGGTCGCCGGGCAGACCACCGACCTGCTCAAGGGCTTCCCGCTCTACCCGACAATCGACCTGGGCTGATCATCGCGAAAGGCGCGGGGGCGACCCCGCGCCTTTTCCAGGCCCGCCGGGGCGGTTCCTGACGGTCGGGCGGCGCTGGCGCGAGACGTCTACATTGACCCGATGGAGTCAATGATCCTTCTCTTCGTCGTGCTGGCGTGCATCGTCCTGGTCGTGGTCGGCATCGCCGCCGCGGTCATCGCGGCGACGCGCGGCGCGAACCGGGGGCAGGCGACCAAGCGCCGTCCCGGTGGGTACCACGGCCCCGTGCACAGCTCGTCCGGCGACCCGGTGTGGACGGACGAGCACACCTGGCAGCACAACGTCGGCAGCGGCAGCTCGTCGAGCGACTCCGGCAGCGGCTGGTCGGGTGGCGGCTCGGACTCCGGTGGTGGCGGCGGCTGGTCCGGCGGCGGCTCCGATTCGAGCGGCAGCTCGTTCGGCGGTGGCGGCGGCGGCAGCGATTCGTCCAGCAGCAGCAGTTCCTGAGCCGGTACGCGGAAAGGCCCCGTCCCCGCCTCGCGGCGGGAACGGGGCCTTCGTCCTTCGGGAGCGTCAGCGCTTGGCGGGCGCCCCGCCGACCTTGTCGACCGCGATCAGCGAGAACTTGTCGTTGACGTCCGCGCCGACGAAGGTGACGTCACCTGCCTTGTAGTAGCGGCAGATGCCCACGTCGAGCACGACCGGCTTGGTGCCGTGCTCGCAGGCGACCGCCCGGTGCCCCGGGGCGACCTGCAGCGAGCTGATGTTGTCGTTGCCGGCCCCGTCGAGGTCGTCGCGCGACGCCTCGAAGATGCCCAGGCCCAGCGCGGACTTGCCGCCCTTGAAGGCCTGGTCGGCGTACGCGGTGGCGTTCGCGCCCTTGACCGGCTCACCCGAGACGAGCAGCAGCGAGATGTTCTCGTCCAGGTCGGTGCCGGTCAGCGTGTGCTCGCCCGGCGGGAACGACCGGCAGCGGCCCAGGGTGGCCACGCCGGTCCCGGTGCTGCCGTCACCGGCGCAGGCCACGGCCCGGTAGCCGGGCTCCAGGCGCAGCGAGGTGATCGCGTTGTCGCCGACCTCGGCCAGCTCGCCCCGGGTGCCCTCGTACACCCCCGTCTCGAAGCTCTGGCTCTTGCCCTTGGCCTTGGCCTCGGAGAACACGGTCAGCGGCGGCCCGACGACGCCGATCAGCGAGATCTTGTCGTTGAGCGCGCCGACGCTGGCGTGCTCGCCGCTGCCCAGGATGCGGCAGACGCCGAGAGCGCCGCCGGCGGCGGACCGGTCCTTGTCGCAGGCGATCAGCCGGTATCCGGCGCCGACCTTCAGCGAGCTGATCGACGTGTTCTCACCGCCGGTGAGTTCGCCCGCGACCGACTCGTGCATGCCCGCGCCGAGCGGCTGGGCCGTGCCCTTGAGGCCGGTCTCGCCGTAGCCGAGCACGCCCTTGCCCTCGACCGGCCCGCCGAAGACCGCCAGCGACGAGAGCTTGTCGTTGAAGTCGCCGAGCGAGCCGTGCTCGCCAGGCCCGAAGTAGCGGCAGCTGCCCAGATCGGGCGCGGTTGCGGGGCTGTCGCAGGCGACGACCCGGTAGCCGCCGGCCACCCGCAGGGAGCTGGCGGTGTTGTCCTTGACCTTGCCGAACGCGGTGGCGTCGAAGATCCCGGTGCCCAGGCCCTTCGAGTCGCCCTTGAAGCCGCTGTCGGAGTACAGCGTCACCGGCGAGCCGGTGTCCTTGCGCACGTAGCGCACGCGCAGGATCTTCGCGCCGGAGTCGGTGGCGTCGCCGATCTTCGTGTACAGCGTGGTGAAGTAGAGGCCGTCCGGCCCCGGGGCCATGCCGCCGACGCTGGTCTTGCCGCTGCCGGTGTACTCGATCAGGGTCTTCGGGTCGTCGACGGAACCGTCCTCGTTGAACGAGAACTCGACGATCTTCTTGCCGCGCCGCTGCGGGCCGCTGGCGTACGTCGGGCCGCTCAGCGACACGAACGCGTTGTTGTACTTCTCCTGCGGGAACCCAGCCGCGTGGTAGATGCTCGGCTCGGTGAACGTGATGCCGACCGGACCCTGGGTCTCCTTCCAGTTGTAGAGGGCGTTCTTGGTCAGGCCGCTCGCGCCGCCGGTCCAGTGGTAGCGCCCGCCCTTGGTGATCCGGGCGAACCGGTCGTTGACCGAGGGCCCGTTCTCCACGGAGTAGTGCTGGCCGTCGGCCTGCCGCCACGCGCCGCCGAACGGGTTGCGCAGCCCGTACGCCCAGATGTAGTCCTTGGCCTGGAACTTGCCCGTGCCCTTGTAGAACGGGTTGTCGCTGGGCGCGGTGCCGTCCAGGTTCATCCGCAGCACCTTGCCGCGGAACGAGTCCATGTCCTCGGCGGTGTCGGCGATGAAGCCGTCGCCCATGTGCACGTAGAGCTTGCCGTCCGGGCCGATGGTCAGGTTCGAGATCTGGTGCGAGGTCGACTGGGGCTCGTCCGGAGCCTTGAAGATCGTGGTCTTGGTGGCGGCGGTCAGGCCGCCGTCCTCGCTGTGGAAGCGAACGATCTTGGGCAGCAGGTCGCCGTCGTCCTTGTACAGCATCGACACGAACAGGTCGCCGGTCTTCGGCTCGATCACGATGCCGGTCACGCCCATCTCACCGGTGCCCGGGAACTGGGCGCTCGGGTCGAAGTCGAGCAGGTCGTCGGCGTACGTGTGCTTCTTGAAGTCGCCGGTGACGACGCGCACGCGACCGTACAGCTCGGTGACGTAGAACAGCGGCTTGCTCAGATCGCCCGAGTGGTTCGGGACCATGGCGATGTTCACCGGCAGCGCCAGGTCGCCGGTGACCTCCTCGACCACGAAACCGGGCTGGTGGATCTTCCAGTCGCCCGCGCCGGGCAGCGGCTTGCGCTCGACGTCGGTCTTGAACGGCCGGGTGGAGTACGGGCTCCACGCGCCGCTCGCGTCGCGGTGCCGCACCCGAAGCGTGTAGTTCTTGTCCGGGATCAGGTCCTTGCGACCGGTGAACGAGTTCTCGAACACCCCGTCGCCCAGGTGCACGTGCACCCGGCCGGTGCCGCTGGCGCAGGAGTCGAACCAGACCCGCTCGCCGGAGCCGGCGTTGCCGGCCCAGATCTCCCAGTCGGTGCACAGGTGGGCGTCGCCGGCGTCGTTGTTCTGCATCGCCCGCGTCTCCATGTGCACGTCGGCGGCGCTGAGCAGTCGGTTGTCCTTCTCCGGTTCGGTGATGAGCGGTGCCGCGGGACCCGCGGCGCGGGCGGCGACCGGGGCCGGGGCGGCCGCGGTGCCGAACATCAGGACGGCCGACAGCAGCGAAGTGCCGAGCGCGCCTGCTCTCCATCCGTTATTCATGCTGGATATGCCTCCTGAAATGTCAACAAATGCGACAAACCAGGTCAGGCTACCTATAGTGCAGAGTGGTATAAAGCGCACGCGCCGTGCGGGACGTCGATGGACATGCGATGGGACCAGCAGGGGTGCGTCCTGCTGGTCCCACTCAGATAGCGCCGGGCGTCGCCCGGGTGTCACGCGCCCGCCGTCAGCCGGCCTTCGTCTTCTTCGCCGAGGGTGCGGGATGAGCCTTGCTCGGCTTCGGCGAGGGCCCGTTGCCGGGATTGGCGCTGGGGCGGCCCGCGTTCGCCGCGGTCAGCGCGGTGCAGTAGTCCGCCAGATCCTGCCCGGCCGCGGCGGCGACCAGCGGGGCATACGCGGGACTGTCCGTCGCCTTCGGCTTGTCCTTGTCGGCCGTGGCCAGGAACGAGCGGCACAGTCCGTGCACGTTCGCCGGGGCCGACACCGAGGCTGAGGGCAGTGCCGACGGCGAGCCGCTCGGCGTCGGCGAGGCGCCCTGGCCCGGGGTGCCGCCCGGCCAGGAGCCCGATGGCGACGCCGGTGACTGCGGGCCGATCGGGAACGGGTTGGGCAGCACACCCGAGTGGGCCGCGAACGCGACCCCGCCGACCGTCAGCGCGGCGACGATCGCCCCGACCTTGAGCGCGACGGCCCGCCGCAGCGTGCGGCCCTTGCGCGCCACCGGCTGCGGATACGCGGCGCGGAACGCGGCCATGACGGCGGATGCCCCGGCGAGTTCCTCGGGACGGCCGGGCGCGGCGGCACGGGCCAGCAGATCACCGACCGGTCCCTGGTCGGCGACCTGATTGCGGGCACCGTCGAGCAGCCGCTCGCTCGCGCCGGGGTCGAGGCCGCCGGCCGTGGAAAACTCGCTCATGTCACCTCGTTGAGCGTCGGATCCGGGCCGGGCGTCACTGTTCCGCGGCTGTGACGCTCGACACCCAGCACCTCGGCGAGCCGGCGCAGACCGCGGTGCGCGGCCATGCGCACCGCGCCCGCCCGCTTGCCGAGCACGTCGGCGGCGGACTGGGCGTCCAGGCCCATCACCGCCCGCAGCAGCACCGCCTCGGCCTGGTCGGCGGGCAGCGAGGCGATGAGCGACAGCGCGCCGTCGGTCGTCATCAGCTGCTCGGCCGACGCCGCGGTGTCGTCGGCGGCGGGCAGGTCCGCCATCGCCTCGACCGGGAACGGCACCGACGGGCGGCGCTGATGGTGGCGCAGGTGGTCCATGGCCCGGTGCCGGCCCACGGTCGCCGCCCAGCGCCGGAAACCGGCCTCGTCGCCACGGAACGTATGCAGGTCACGCACGATCTGCAGCCAGGTCTCGGAGGCGACGTCCTCGGCGTCCGAGCCGACGAGCATCCGCAGGTAGCGCAGCAGTCCCGGCTGAACCGCCAGGTAGAGCGCGTTGAACGCCGCCTCGTCGCCGTGCCGGGCCGCGTCCACGGCCGCCGTCAGATCGGCGGCATGGGGTCGCAGCTCGGTCACCGGCAGCTCCCCTCCCCACGCGTCCCTGAGCGCTTGATTGTGCACACATCTCCTCCGCCTGTGCGAACCGGCTGCCCCCCGTCCGGAGATACGCGTCACTCGGTGTGACGTTCGGTGGGTGTGCGGCGCTCTACCCGGTGGCGCATGTCGTGCGCGGTGGCAGGCCTCCTCGGGAGGCGACGGGCTAGGTCAGGGCTGTAGGGGATGAGCAGAAGAAAAGGCGCGAACCGGCCGGTTTTCGTGGACCGTACGGGTCGCCGACGGCGCTTGTTCACCGTGCTGGCCGCCGGCGGCGGCGTGGCGCTCACCCTGATGCTGGCCATCGTGGTGGCGGGCTTCTTCGGGGTGGACGGGGCGGGGCTGCCCGGCCTGCCCCAGTTGCTGCCCGACCGGCCCGCGGCCGAGGAGTCGGCCGAACCGGCTCCGGCCGCCTCCACGCCGGAGCCGCTACCGCAGCCCCCCGCGGCATCGTCCCCGTCGCCGACGAAGACCACCGGCAAGCCGAGCACCGCGCCCACCGCCGCGCCGTCCACCCGCGGCAACCGGCCCACCGACCGGCCGCACCCGACCGCGTCGAAGAAGAAGTAGCGATGTCGCGACACGCGAGACGCGGCGTGCCCCGGCGCCGCGAGCCGAAAGCGCACTGGCTGCTGCTGGCGCTGTCCCTGGCGCTCGCCCTGGCCGGGCTGTGCCTCAACGGATACGTCGAGCACGTCGGTGCCGAGGGCAGCGGCCCGCACCAGGTCGCCGACGAGCGCCCCGCCCCCGACGAGGTGGTCGCCGGCGGCCCGGTGCAGCGCCTGGCCGCCGACGGCACGGTGACCACCCGCGCGATGCCGGCCAAGACGATCGCGCTGACCTTCGACGACGGCCCCGACCCGCGCTGGACCCCGGCGATCCTCGACGTGCTGCGCCGCCACGACGCGGCCGGCACCTTCTTCGCCGTCGGCGCGCAGGTCAACCGGCACCCCGACATCGCGCGGCAGATCGTGGACAGCGGCAGCGAGGTCGCCGCGCACACCTTCACCCACATCGATCTGACCGCCGCACCGGCCTGGCAGCGCACCGCCGAGACCACGCTGACCGGCAACGCCATCGCGGCCGCGACCGGCCTGCGCCCGACGCTGATGCGCCCGCCCTACTCGGCGACCCCGGACGCGGTGACCGTGCCCGCGTACGAGGCGATGCGGCAGGCCGCCGACGAGGGATACCTCACCGTGCTGGCCGACCTCGACACGTTGGACTGGAGCCGGCCCGGCGTCGACGCGATCGTCGCCGCGGCCACGCCCGCGGGCGGTGCGGGGGCGATCGTGATGATGCACGACGCCGGCGGCGACCGCTCGCAGACCGTCGCCGCCCTGGAGATCCTCATCCCGAGGCTGCAGGAGCAGGGCTACCGCTTCACCACCGTGTCACAGGCCATGGAGCTGCCGGCCGCCCCCGTCGCGGCCGGCGGGCAGCGGGTGCGCGGGCACGCCCTGCGCTTCGCGCAGTTCGGCGCGGGCTGGCTGGCCGGCGCGATGACCTGGCTCATGCTCGCCGCGGTGGTGCTCGCCGTGCTGCGGCTGATCGTGCAGGTGTGGTGCGCCCGCGTGCACGTGCGCCGGGTGCGCAAGCAGGCCCGCAAGCGCAAGCGGTACGTCGGCGCGGTGTCGGTGATCGTGCCCGCCTACAACGAGTCGGCCAACATCGAGGCGACCGTGCGCTCCCTGATCGGCGGTGACTATCCGAACGTCGAGGTCATCGTCGTCGACGACGGCTCCAGCGACGGCACCGGCGAGCTGGTGCGCCGGCTGCGGCTGCCCAATGTGTACGTCGTGGAGCAGGAGAACGCGGGCAAGCCGACCGCGCTGAACACCGGCGTCATGTTCGCCCGCGGCGACATCCTGGTGATGGTCGACGGCGACACGGTCTTCGAACCCGACGCGATCGGCGAGCTGGTGCAGCCGCTGGCCGATCCGTTCGTCGGCGCGGTCTCCGGCAACACGAAGGTGGCCAACCGCGGCGGGCTGCTGGGCCGCTGGCAGCACCTGGAGTACGTGATCGGCTTCAACCTCGACCGCCGCATGTTCGACGTCCTGCAGTGCATGCCGACCGTGCCCGGGGCGATCGGCGCGTTCCGCCGCGAGGCGGTCGTCGACGTCGGCGGCGTGTCCACGCAGACGCTGGCCGAGGACACCGACTTCACCATGGCGATCATCCGGGCCGGCTGGCGTGTGGTGTACGCGCCCGACGCGATCGCCTGGACCGAGGCCCCCGCCTCGCTGCGCCAGCTGTGGCGGCAGCGCTACCGCTGGTGCTACGGCACCATGCAGGCCATGTGGAAGCACCGCCGGGCGCTGACCGAGCGCGGGGCGTCGGGCCGGCTGGGCCGCCGCGGCCTGTCCTACCTGACGCTGTTCCAGGTGCTGCTGCCGCTGTCCGCGCCGATGGTCGACGTCTACGGCGTGTACGGCGCGATCTTCCTGCCACCGGCGCAGGTGGCGACGGTGTGGCTGGGCTTCACGCTGGTCCAGGTGCTGACCGCGGCTTACGCGCTCAAACTCGACGGGGAACGCTACGGCCCGCTGTGGAGCCTGCCCCTGCAGCAGATCGTGTACCGGCAGCTGATGTACCTCGTGGTCATCCAGTCCACGGTCATGGCGCTGGTCGGCGACCGGCTGCGCTGGCACCGCATGACCCGCACCGGCGCCGCCACCGCCCACGCCCGCACCAACGCCTGACCCGCCCCGGCTGCGGTCCGGCCCCGGCCACCGTGGGCAGGGGCCGGACCGCAAGCCGTCGGTCAGGCGGGCGAGGGGCGGGTCGGGCGGCCGGGGTTGGGCACGAACCGAACGCTCAGTTCGGTGTCGAGCGCCCGCGCGATCCGCTCCAGGACGTTCAGCGTGGGCACGGTTCCGCCCGCCTCGAACCTGGCCACGGCGGACTGTGTCATGCCGGCGGCCTTGGCCAGTTCGGACTGGCTCCAGCCGCGCTGCTCGCGGCGTTCGCGGACCGCCTTGCCCAGTTCGTAGGCCAGCTTCGTCGCCGCGTACTCGTCGGCCGCGCCCGGTTCGGCCATACGCCGGTCACGCAGGGACCGCCAGTCGCTGCTCTCGGTCATCTCGTCACCTCCTCGTCCTCGACGGTGTGGGCTTCGGTGACACAGGCGGCCAGCGCGCGACGCGCCCGTGAGATCTCGCGGTTCTCCCGCCATCGGGTCTTGCGGAACACCGTCAACAGGATGATGCGGCGGCCCGCGGCGATCCAGTAGGTCACACGGACCTGCTGGCCGTCCAGGTGGAACCGCAGTTCCCGCAGCTTGCCGTCCAGTTGTCTCGTGTAGGGCTCGTCGAGCAGGGGTCCCTGATCTCCGAGCAGATCGATGTAGAACGCTGCTCTCGCGAACAGTGCCGTTGGCAGATCTTCGAGCCAGCCGGACTTCCGGTTCCAGCTCCACCGTACCCCAGGTCATAGCATCGATGCTATGTCCATCGCGGATTGATCGCCATTTGTGCGAGCAAGGGAGTGACGCATCGGCATTCCTTGACGCCTTAACGGTGAACCTTGTTTCCGGTTTCTGTTCGGGCACCAACGACGGAGGTCCTCATGAGACGCCTAGCGCTGCTCCTCGCCGTGCTGATCGGGCTGGCGGGCCCGCTGCCGGCGGCGGCCGCGCCCCCACCCGCGCAGTTGGCCGCGGCGGCCACCCCGATCCAGATCTACGGGGCCTGGCACTGCAGCAACGACGCCTGCCTGTGGGCGACGCCGCGGTCCGTGGCCGAGTTCGACAGCCAGAACCATTGGCTGGTCGACCGGGGCGACGGCCGGCCGTCGGTCAACCTGGTCGTGCTCAGCTTCGTGAACCCGCTGAAGCTGCTGAACCAGACCACCGACGCGGCCACGCTCAACGGTGTGCCGCGCGGCATGACACAGGAGATCGTCAACCACTTCACCTCGCGCGGCATCCGGGTGATGTTCTCCATCGGGGGCATCACGTACACCGACGACTGGGACGCCGCGCTCGCCGCGAACGGCGCCCTGCTCGGCCAGCGCGCCGCCGCGGTGGCGACACAGTTCGGGGTCGGCATCGAGATCGACTACGAGCAGAACAGCAGCCCGAACGTCGCCGCGCTGCAGAACTTCATCACGGCGTACCGGGCGGTCCACCCGTACGACGCGAGCGGCGCGAATCCGCGGGCGCGGCTGACCATCGACGTGGCCGCGGGCGACCGCTGGCTGATCGCGCTGAACCAGAAGGCGACGGCCGACTGGCTGCGCACCGACAACCCGGTGCTGGACTGGGCCAACGCGATGGTGCCGGCCCGCCAGCCGTCGGCCTCGACGGCGCAGGCCAACTGGCAGGAGCACATCGACGGCAAGCCGCAGTACAACCCGCCGGTGCCGCCGCTGGCCCCGGCGAAGTTCACCGGCGGTCTCTACATCGCCGAGGGCAGCAAGGTCCGCCCGGAGTGCACCAACTACGCGAACTCGGTGCAGAAGGCCACGGCTCCCTACGTGCAGTCGGTCGCGCCCAACGGCGCGGGCACCACGGCAGGCATGCTGGGCTTCATGTTCTGGGCCGCGGAGAAGCCGTCGACCCGGGGGATCGGCACCGCCCCGCCGAACACCTGCGAGGGCGGCATGGGTGTCGGCGCGACCAGCCTGAACATCCCCGTGCCGATGCTGGCGCTGCGGCAGAGCTGACAGACACCGGGTCCCGGCACCCACCTGTCGCCGGGACCCGGAGATCAGCGGCGGGGCCCGGCGCGCGCCGGGCCCCGCCTGTCGTCACGCGCGGTACGCGTTCCAGGCGTCGAGCATGCGGGTCGCCTGGCCCGCGGTGAACTCGTACATGCAGGAGTCGTCGGTGTAGTCCATGAAGTTGTGGATCGGGTCCAGGCCCGGCTTGCTCTTGCAGGTGTCCAGGTTGGTCGGGCACCCGAAGGCGGCGGTCTTCTCCGCCGGGGTGTCGGCGACCTGGTCGCCCTGGCCGTTACAGCCGCCCTGGAAGGTGTGGTAGAGGTTCAGCCAGTGGCCGATCTCGTGGGTGGCCGTGTCGCCCAGGTTGTACGGGCTGGCGTTGCCGCCGGGCAGCGACTCGGCGAGGATCACCGCGCCGTCGTACGAGGTGATGTTCGACTGGGGGAAGGTGGCCCAGCCGAGCAGGTCCTGGCTGAGCAGGCCGGTGTAGATGTTCAGGGTGCCGTCGCCACCGACGCGCAGCGCCGCCTTCATGGCCTTCTCCGCGTTGGAGTTGTAGACGATCGGGTACCAGGCCGCGTTGGTGACCCGGTTGATCGACTGCAGCTGGAACGCGAAGGCGGTCGCCGCGCCTCCGGTGCCACCGGAGTACGCCTGGTTGAGCACGTTGATCTGGTTGTTGATCATCGAGTCCGGGATGTTGCCGTTGGCCCGGGTGCCGTCCTCGGAGATCACGTGTACGACCACCGGGATGGTGACGGTCGCCGCCGCCGCGGCGGCCGTGCCCGCGCGGGCCTTGCCCTTGGCCGTGAGGGCGGCTTCGAGCGCCTTCTCGTTGGCGATCACCTGCTCGGCGGTGAGTTCGTTGGGGTCTTGCTTGGCGGAACCGCCCGGCTTGGCCTTGGCCGCCGCGGCCGGCTCCACGCACACCGGCGCGGGAGCCGCGGCCACACCGACCGCCGCCCCTCCGGTGAGCGTGGACGCCGCGACGAGCGCGGTCAGTCCGAGTGTGCTGAGGGAGCGCCTCAGGTCCATCGATTCACCTCTCCTGCCCCTGGCGCGGTGGGTTGTCCGCGCCGTTCCCATGCATGTGGGAGGGACGCTAGAGATGATCGATGGAGATCGAAATCATGTGTACGGATGGTGGCCCTGTCACGGGTCGTGTCACGGAGACGCCATGACACTCCGATGGGGACTGACGACCCAGCGTCACGTGCCGCGCGTGTTAGGCGGGCACGAGCATCGCGAAGATGCGGAACGCGGCCATCTGCTGCGGCAGATCGTCGCGCTGCTCGGGGACCGTCGCCATGCCGGCCGGGCAGGGCTCGTTGTCGAGCAGCACCTCGTTGGTGATCAACCGGCCGTTCTGATAGCACAGGAACACCCGAAGCCCGTGTGCCTGCCGGCTGAGCGGCACGGCGTGCAGTGCGGTCAGCACGGCACCGAAGGCGTCACCGGCCGGCGGGATGTCCTGCGCGAAGAAGCTGACCTGCGGGCCGACGCAGACGTCGAACGGGCCGGAAGGGTGTTCGTACCGCTCCCACTCGACCTGGTCGGTATGGGCGGCGCGGTCCACCAGGGCGGCGAGCAGGACGTGCAGGCTGCACTCGGCGAACATCGCCGTGCCGCGATCGATGGACGCCTGCCAGGTGTCCCCGTGCGCGGCGACGCTCTCCACCAGCCGGTCGACGGCGAGCGCGGGGTGCTGCACCGCGAAATCGAGCTGGCCCAGCACCCGGGGTGCGGGGTGGGTGATCAGGCTCGCGCCGAAGCGCAGCTCGCCCGCGTACCAGCCGTGTTCGTCCTGGCCGGTGGCCAGGCCGTGGCCGGCGAGCAGCTCGGCGAATCGCTCGACCGGCGAGGGCACGCCGCCGTCGCCCGGTTCTGCGGGCGGGAGCGGGGCCGCCAGGTGCGTCGCGCTGAAGACGAGGTCTTCGAGCTTCGAATCGTGCATCTGGTTCACGGCGTTGACCTCGGCGCTGCGCAGGCCGATCTGTTCCAGTTCCAGGCGGGTCGGACGCTGGGCGCGGGCGTGGGCCGCCCGGTAGACGGGGTCGCCGTCGAGCGGCCGGCGCGCGTCGCCTTCGACGATGTCCGGGTCGAAGGTGCAGCCCCGCAGCAGGAACCGCCCGTACACGATCGGCAGGTACGTCACCAGGCGCTCGGCCAGCCAGTCGGCCACACCCTGTTCGCGCAGCACGGCGACGATCTGGTCCTCGTCATGGTCGGGGTGGTTGAGGAAGGCGGCGATCCCGGCGGCCACGGCGGCGTCGAACATCACGCGAGGATACAAGCCCGTTTCGGGTACGCGGCCATCCGCGTCGATCATGAACTTATGGCACGGCTCGACGGTGTGTCCCTGCCCCAAGTTCATGATCGACCGTGGCGCATGCGCTGGACGACATGGCGCGGTGACGGGTCACATCTCTTTTGATGTGGTCACCTCAAAAAAGATGTAGCTGCGCACGTGAGCGGTGTCAGCCCGCCCGTGGCGGCGAGTTCACATGCCAACCGGGCCGGCTGGAGTCTTCGGGCCGGAGAATTACCGGCCGCATGGGCAAACCTGGCCCACGCGGCGACGGGGCCGGGGTAGAACTGCACTGTGGCCGACAAGCTCGCGCCGTACCGGGGGAAGCGGTCCGCGGCGCGTACGCCCGAGCCGGTGCCCGCGGCCGGGCCGCTGCCGCGCGGGCACGACGACACCTTCGTCATCCAGGAGCACCACGCCCGCGCGCTGCACTGGGACTTCCGCCTGGAGCACGGCGGCGTGCTCGTCTCCTGGGCCGTCCCCAAGGGCCTGCCCCTGGATCCGAAGGACAACCGCCTGGCCGTCCACACCGAAGATCATCCACTCGAGTACGCGGACTTCGCCGGGCACATCCCCGAGGGCGAGTACGGCGGCGGCGAGGTCGCCATCTGGGACCGGGGCACCTACGACCTGGAGAAGTGGAGTGATCGCGAGGTCAAGGTGGTGCTGCACGGGCACCGCGTGCAGGGGCGCTACGTGCTCATCCGTACCAGGGGCACCCAGTGGTTGATGCACCGCATGGACCCGCCGCCGGCCGACCGGACCGCGCCGCCCGACCTGGTCCGGCCCATGACGGCGACGCTGGGGGAGCTGCCGTCGACGGCGCAGGACGGCCGTTACGGCTACGAGCTGAAGTGGGACGGGGTGCGGGCGGTCGTCTACGTGGAGGGCGGCCGGGTGCGCGCCATGAGCCGCAACGACCTCGACGTCACGGCGGCGTACCCGGAGCTGCGGGCGTTCGGGGAGGCGCTCGGGTCGACGACCGCGGTGTTCGACGGGGAACTGGTGGCTTTCGACAGCTCCGGCCGCATCTCGTTCGGCGCGCTGCAGCCCCGGATGCACGTGCAGGACGCGGCGCGGGTGCGGCGGCTGGCGGCGCGGACGCCGGTCACGTACGTCCTGTTCGACCTGCTGCACCTGGACGGGCGGGACACCACGAAGCTGCCCTACCGGCAGCGGCGCGAGCTGCTGGAGGGCCTGGGCCTGTCGGGGGCGCACTGGGACACGCCGCCGTACACCGAGGGCGGCGGGCCGCGGCTGCTGGAGACCTCGCGCGAGCAGGGTCTGGAGGGCGTCGTCGCGAAACTGCTGGACTCCGCGTACGAGCCGGGGCGGCGGTCACGGGCGTGGATCAAGGTGAAGAACCTGCGTACGCAGGAGGTGGTCGTCGCGGGGTGGCGGCCGGGGCAGGGCAACCGCGCGGACACGATCGGGGCGCTGCTGCTCGGGATTCCGGGGCCGGACGGGTTGCGCTACGTCGGCTCGGTCGGCACCGGTTTCACCCGGCAGATGCTCGACGATCTGCGGCAGCGGCTGTCCAAGCTGGAGCGCAGGACGTCGCCGTTCGCAGCCGGGCCGCCGATCCGTGAGGCGCGCGACGCGCATTGGGCGACGCCGAAGCTGGTCGGCGAGGTCCGCTTCACCGAGTGGACCCGCGACGGCCGGCTGCGCCACCCGGCCTGGCGCGGCCTGCGCCCGGACAAGTCCGCGTCCGATGTGGCGGCCGAGTCCTGACCGGTGGCGGCGTTATCGCCGCAGGTCAGCGACCTGCGACGTTAAGAAGGTGCCCTTCCTCTACGCATAGCGATAAGAAGGTGCCCTTCCTTAGCGGCCGAGGAGGGGGATGTCGAGGAGGCCGGCGTGGTAGTCGCGGACGGCTTGGGCGAGTTCGTCGATGCTGAGTTGGCCGTCGTGGTTCTCGTCGATCTGGTCGAAGGCTTCCTCGGCGTGGGGCTTGGTGACGCCGATGGCCTCGATCCAGCGGCGGAACTCGGCCGGGTTGACCTGGCCGTCGCCGTCGGTGTCGCACAGGTCGAGGGTGGCGCTGATGGTGGGGCGCAGCACGGTGCTGAAACCGGTGTTGCCCATCAGGATGATCTCGGTCTGCGCGATGCGGTCGAACTGCTTGGCCGACAGCGTGTCCTCGGGGGCCAGGCTCGCCTTGGCGGCCAGGTACTCCCACATCGCCAGGTACGAGTCGAGCACGGCCCGGCCGCGCGGGGACTGCTCGTCCTCGCCGAACGCCGCCACGATGCGGCGGCCCTCGGCCTCGAAGTCCGACCGGTCGACGTGGCCGTTGCCGTCGGTGTCCCACAGCCGGAACCGCCGCGCGAGCCGTTCGCTCCGAACGTCCAACATGTGTCGCACCCCCTGCTCTGCCGGCGCGAGCGCCGATCCGGAACCGAAGGCCGTATGGGAACCGGGTGAGCCACGCGGAACCCGAGGCCTGACAGGACACTACCAAGCGCGAGGAACCGGCGGCGCAGCGTTGCGATTTCGTGACAGAGTGTGTTCGGAGCTGGTCGCGGCGGGTTTGCCGAACGCCGTCCCGGGGAATGGAGTCGGCCATGGCCCGGCCTCGCATCGTCATCGTCGGAGCGGGATTTGCGGGCTTCCACGCTGCCCGCAGTCTGTCGCGCAGCTCCCGCGGCCACGCCGACATCACCCTGATCAACCCGGCGGACTACCTGCTCTACGTGCCGCTGCTGCCCGAGGTGATGGCCGGCCTGCTGGAGCCGAGGCGGATCACGGTCTCGCTCGCCGCGACGCTGCGCCACGTGCGGCAGGTGCCCGGCATGGTCACCACCGTCGACCTGGCGAACCGCCGGCTCGCCTACACAGGTCCCGAGGGCGCGCGCAACGCGCTCGACTACGACCGGCTGCTGCTCACCCCGGGCAGCGTCAACCGCCTGCTGCCCATCCCGGGCGTCGGCATGTACGCCCACGGGCTGCGCGGCATGGCCGAGGCGATGTTCCTGCGCGACCACATCACGCTGCAGGTGGAACTCGCCGCGCAGGCCACCGACCCCGAGGAGCGCCGCGCCCGCTGCACCTTCGTCGTGGTCGGCGCGGGCTACACCGGCACCGAGGTCGCCGCGCACGGGCAGCTGTTCACCGACGCGCTGGCCAGGTCGCTGCCCCGGCTGCGGGAACGGCCTCGCTGGCTGCTGCTGGACACCGCCGAGCGGGTGCTGCCCGAGCTGGATCCGCGGCTGTCGCGCACTGCGGCGCGGGTGCTGGCCCGGCGCGGCGTCGACGTGCGCACACGCACCTCGGTGCGCCAGGCCGAGGCCGAGGGTGTGCAGCTCACCGACGACTCGTACGTGCCGACGCGCTCGCTGATCTGGTGCGTCGGCGTACGCCCCGACCCGCTCGTCGACGGCCTCGGGCTGCCGGCGGTGGACGGCCGCCTGATCGTCGACGAGTACCTCGCCGTGCCGGGCCACCCCGAGGTGTTCTCCTGCGGCGACGCCGCCGCCGTGCCCGACCTGACCCGCCCCGGCCGCCACACCCCGATGACCGCCCAGCACGCCGTACGGCAGGGCCGGGTCGCCGCGCACAACATCGCCGCCTCCTGCGGGGTCGGCACCCGCAAGCCGTACCGCCACCACGACCTGGGTTTCCTGGTGGACCTCGGCGGCTGGGACGCGGCCGCGAACCCGTTCGGCGTGCCGCTGTCCGGCCTGCCCGCGATGGCCGTCACCCGCGGCTACCACCTGCTCTCGCTGCCCGGCAACCGCGCCCGGGTGGTCGCCGACTGGCTGCTCGACGCGATCCTGCCCACCCCGTCCGTCCGCCTCGGCCTGGTCCCGCCCCAGACCGCCGAACTGGACATGGCCTGCGAACCGGTCCCCGACCCCGGCCGCCACGCCGCCCAGCCGTCCCCCCAGATCCCCGCCGGCTTCATCCCCGCACACGACGACCGGCACCCACCCCGCCTGTCATAGACGTTGGCCTATCTCATCGAATCCCGTTGCCGGATTTTCGATGAGATAGGCCAACGTTTATGAGATCCGCGCGCGTCAGGCGGTGGCGGGCACCGCGGAGTGGCGCCGGGCTGCTCGGCGAGGCTCACGGAGCATCGTGTACGCGACCAGGAAGGCGGCGGTCATCAGCCCCGCGCCGACGGTGTACGCGAGCCGGTAGCCGCCCGTCAGTGCCTCGGCCTGGCTCGCGCCCCCGGCCAGCGCGTGCCCGGTGTGGCCCGCGGCCAGCGTGGACAGCACCGCCACGCCGACCGCCATGCCGATCTGCTGGGTCGTGTTGAACAGCCCGGAGGCGAGCCCCGCGTCGTCCGGACCCGCCCCGGACATGCCGAGCGTGGTCAGCGCGGGCAGCGCGAGCCCGAACCCGGCGGCCAGCAGCATCGCCGGGAGCAGGTCGGTGACGTACGACGCGTGCACGGGGATGCGGGCCAGCAGCCCGAGCAGCACGATCAGCAGTGCGAGGCCGGTCAGCAGTACGCGGCGCTCGCCGAAGCGGGTGTTGAGCCGGGCCGAGACGCCCAAGGAGACCGCGCCGATGACCAGCGCGGCGGGCAGCATCGCCAGCCCGGTCTCGCCCGCACCGTAGCCGAGCACCTTCTGCAGGTACAGCGCGGTGATGATCTGGAAGGAGAACAGCGCGGCGACCATCAGCATCTGCACCAGGTTCGCCCCGGCGACGCTGCGCGAGCGCAGGACCCGCGGCGGCATCAGCGGCCGCCGCGCGGTGGCCTGCCGGACCGCGAACCCGGCCAGCAGCAGCACCGCGACCGCGCCGGTGGTCAGGGTCGGCGCCGCCATCCAGCCGTGCTCCTCGACCTTGACCACGGTGTAGATGCCGACCATCAGGCCCGAGGTGACCAGCAGCGCTCCGATCACGTCGGCTCCGGCGGCCAGGCCGAGTCCGCGGTCGGCGGGCAGCACCGCGACGGCGACCGCGAGGGCGGCCACGCCGATGGGCAGGTTGATGAAGAAGATCCAGTGCCAGTCGAGGGCGTCGGTGAGCACGCCGCCGAGCACCTGGCCGAGCGAGGCCCCGGCCGCGCCGGTGAAGCTGAACACCGCGATCGCCTTGGCTCGCTCCGCCGGGGCGGGGAACAGGTTGACCAGGATGCCCAGGCCGACGGCCGCGGCCATGGCGCTGCCGCCGCCCTGCAGGAAGCGAGCGGTGATGAGCAGGGCCGGGGTGTCGGCGATGCCCGCGAGCAGCGATGCCGCCGTGAACACGGCGGTGCCGGCCAGGAAGAGGCGTCGGCGGCCGATGAGGTCGCCGAGCCGCCCGGCCAGCAGCAGCAGGCTGCCGAAGGCGATCAGGTACGCGTTGACGACCCAGCTCAGGCCGGCGGGAGTGAACCCCAGGTCCTGCTGGATGGCGGGCATCGCGACGGTGACGATGCTGCCGTCGAGGACGGTCATCAGCAGCCCGGTCGCGATCACCCCCAGGGCGATCCAGCGCGAGCGGGACGGGGCGGACATGGACGTGGACATGCGGTCCTCCTGTGGACGGTGCCGTTAGGAGAGACCGTAGCGGATAGTTTTGTTGCAGACAATCTTTTACGGAACTGGACCGGCTACTGGCGGGCCCGCCGCACCGGTGCGGAGGACTCGGCGGGGGCGGACAGATGCCCCGTGACCAGGCTTTCCAGGGCGCGCAGCAGGGTCTCGCGCTGGGTCGCGGGCAGCGCGGAGAGGGCCTGCTCGTGTACCCGGTCCACGATCTCCTGGCTGCGGGCGGCCACCTTCGCGCCCTCCGGGGTCACCGCGATGATCCGGGCCCGGCGGTCGGTGCTCGACGGGCGGCGCTCGGCCAGGCCCGCCTTCTCCAGCGCGTCGACGGTGACCACCATCGTGGTCTTGTCCATGTCCCCGATCGCGGCGAGCTGGATCTGGGTGCGCTCCTCCTCCAGGGCGTGCACCAGCACGCAGTGCATCCGCGCGGTCAGCCCGATCTCGGCCAGCTCGGCGGCCATCCGGGTGCGCAGCACGTGGCTCGTGTGGTCGAGCAGGAAGGACAGGTCGGGGCTGGTGCGGGTGGGCGCCATCGCGGTCATGCCGCCAGTGTACGCCGAATAGATCCGTAGCAGATTATCTGCGCCGGTCAGCCTGCGGCTTGCGCGCCGGCTGGGGCAGGCCGAGCTGCTCGCGGATGGCCCGCTGCACCGCGCTCTTGGCCGCCGTGGCGTCCACGCTGATCACCAGCTCCTTGCCGCGGAACAGCTCCAGTGCCGGATCGGTCTTGGCGTGGTAGTCGGCCAGCCGGGCGGCCAGCGCCTCCTCGGTGTCGTCGGCGCGGGTGACCAGCTCGCCGCCGCACGCGTCGCAGCGGCCCTCGCGGGCCGGGCGGTGCTCGATGAGGTTGTAGTCCATGCCGCAGTTCGAGCACAGCCGCCGGGCCAGCACGCGGCGGCGCACCTCGCTGTCGGGCAGATCCAGGTGGATCACCGCGTCGACGTCGTAGCTCTCCAGGAAGAACTGGGCCTGGCGGCGGTTGCGGGGGAAGCCGTCGAGAATGAAGCCGTAGTTCCAGTCGTGCAGCGCCAGCCGGTCGCGGACCACGGTCTCGGTGGTGCTGTCGTCGACCAGCTCACCGGCGTTCATCGCCCGGCGGACCTGCGCGCCGAGCTTGGTGTGGTACTGCACGTGCCAGCGGTAGACGTCGCCGACGCTGATGTGCACGAGGTCGAAGTCGGCGGCCAGCTGCTTGGCCTGGGTGCCCTTGCCGCTGCCTTGAACGCCCATGATCACGTACTTGCGCACACCTGAAGTCAATCACGGGCGGGTATCGGAGTTGAGTGATTTATGACGCCCGGCACACCGGGCGGCGGTACGTTGCGAGCGTGGGGCCATCCGTTGAGGACCATGCCGGTGCGGTACGCGCGCTGAAGGCGCAGTACCAGGCCCTGCCCCGCACGGAACCGGTGCGGCTGGCCAAGCGCACGTCCAACCTGTTCCGTTTCGGCCGCCCCGCGGCCGGGCCGGGGCTGGACGTCAGCGCGTTCGACTCGGTGATCTACGTGGACGAGACCGAGCGCACCGCCCAGGTGCAGGGCATGGTCACCTACGAGCGGCTGGTCGACGCCACGCTGCGCTTCGGGCTGATGCCGCTGGTCGTGCCGCAGCTCAAGACCATCACCATTGGCGGGGCGGTGGCGGGGCTGGGCATCGAGTCGTCGTCGTTCCGCAACGGCCTGCCGCACGAGTCGGTGCTGGAGATGGAGATCCTCACCGGCGACGGGCGGGTGGTCACCGCCCGGCCCGACAACGAGCACGCCGAGCTGTTCCGAGCCTTCCCCAACTCGTACGGCACGCTCGGTTACACGCTGCGGCTGACCATCGAACTGGAACCGGTGCAGCCGTACGTGCGGCTGCGGCACCGGCGCTTCGACAACGCCGCGGCCTGCTTCGCCGCCCTCGACGAGCTGTGCACGTCCGGCCGCGACGGCGACGCGCGGGTCGACTTCCTCGACGGCACCGTCTTCCACGGCCGCCAGATGTACCTGACCATCGGCACCTTCACCGACACCGCTCCGTGGACCAGCGACTACACCGGCCAGGAGATCTACTACCGGTCGCCGTCCCGGCGACCCATCGACTACCTGAGCGTCCGCGACTACCTGTGGCGCTGGGACACCGACTGGTTCTGGTGCTCGCGGGCGTTCGGCGCGCAGCATCCGCTGGTACGCCGCGTGTGGCCGCGCCGCTACCGGCGCTCCGATGTCTACCACCGCATGGTCGCGTTCGACCGCCGCCACGGGCTCAGCGCGCGGCTGGACAAGGTGCGCGGCCGCCCGCCGCAGGAGGCGGTGGTGCAGGACGTCGAGGTGCCGGTGCGCCAGGGCCCGGAGTTCCTGGACTTCTTCCTCGACGAGGTCGGCATCACCCCGGTGTGGCTGTGCCCGCTGCGGTTGCGCGATCCCGTGCCGTGGCCGCTGTACCCGCTCAAGCCCGATGACCTGTACGTCAACTTCGGCTTCTGGTCCAGCGTTGCGCGGCGGCCGGGCCAGGCCGCGGACTTCCACAACCGGCTCATCGAGGCGCGCGTCGACGCGCTCGGCGGGCACAAGTCCCTCTACTCCACGGTGCACTACCCCCGCGAGGAGTTCTGGGAGCTCTACAACGGCCCCGCGTACGCGGCGGTGAAGGGCGAGTACGACCCCGACGGTCGGCTGCCAGACCTGTACGACAAGTGCGTTCGGTGAGGTCGAGATGAGCATTGCGAAGGTGGTCCAGGGGCTCGTCACGGGCCCGGTTCCGGTGCGGTTCTCCGCGTTCGACGGCAGCGAGGCGGGCCCGTCCGACGCCGCCGTCGGTTTCGAGGTGCGCAGCGAGCGCGCGCTGTCCTACCTGGTCACCGGCCGCCACGAGCTGGGCCTGGCCCGCGCGTACGTCTCCGGCGACCTGGAGGTGCACGGCGACATGTACGAGGCGCTGGTCGCCGTCAACGGGCTCAAGCTGGACCAGTCCTGGTCCGGGCGGTATCAGGCGCTGCGCGACCTGGGCGGGCTGCGGCTGCTGAACCCGCCGCCCCGGCCGCCGATGGAGGCGCGGCTGCACGGCCGGCGGCACTCCAAGGAGCGCGATCAGGCCGCGATCTCGCACCACTACGACGTGTCGAACCGGTTCTACGAGTGGCTGCTCGGCCCGTCCATGGCGTACACCTGCGCGGTCTTCCCCGACGCGGCCGCGACCCTGGAGCAGGCCCAGTTCGCCAAGCACGACCTGGTCGCGAAGAAGCTCGATCTCCAGCCCGGTATGCGCCTGCTCGATGTGGGCTGCGGCTGGGGCGGCATGGTCATGCACGCCGCCCGCGAGTACGGCGTGAAGGCGCTCGGGGTGACCCTGTCCCGGCGGCAGGCCGAGTGGGCGGCCAAGGCGATCGCCGAGGCGGGCCTGTCCGACCTCGCCGAGGTGCGCCACCTGGACTACCGCGACGTGCCGGTCAACCACTACGACGCGATCAGCTCGATCGGGCTCACCGAGCACATCGGCCGGGCCCAGTTGCCCGGCTACTTCCGGTTCCTGCAGCAGCGGCTGCGCTACGGCGGGCGGCTGCTCAACCACTGCATCACCCGGCCCGACAACCGCGACCCGGGACGCTACCGGCGCACGTTCATCAACCAGTACGTGTTCCCCGACGGCGAGTTGGAAGGCGTCGGGCACCTGATCGGCGTGATGAACGAGAACGGGTTCGAGATCCGCCACGAGGAGAACTTCCGCGAGCACTATGCGCTGACGCTGGCGCAGTGGTCGGCGAACCTCGAGCGGCACTGGGCCGAGGCGGTCGAGGAGATCGGGCAGAGCCGGGCCCGGGTGTGGCGGCTCTACCTGGCGGGCTGCCGGCTCGGCTTCGAGCGCGACCAGGTGCAGCTGCACCAGGTGCTGGGCGTACGCCTCGACCCGAAGGGCGCCGCCGGCATGCCGCTGCGGCCGAGCTGGCCCTGAGTCAGCGCGGCCCGGACGGGGCCCATATCTTCGCGGTGACCGTGGTGCCCAGCGTGCTGGAGTCGATGGTCAGCCGCTCCGAGAAGCACCGGGCGATCCACAGCCCCCGGCCGGAGGTCTGCGTGCCGGTCGGCGGCTGCCAGCCCGCCGTGTAGGGCCGGCTGACCCCCGGGCCGACGTCGCTGACCTGGCAGAACACCCAGCCGGCATAGCGGGACAGCCGCAGTCGGCCGCGCCCGTCGGCGTGCATCACGACGTTGACGACCAGTTCGGTGGCGACCAACTCCAGCGCCCAGCCGACCGGTTCCGGCAGTCGCCACGCCTCGCCCAGCTCGTGGATGCGCTGCCGGATGCCACGCAGGTCGACGCGGCTGAACGGCCCCTCCACGAGCACCTGGTCGTGCGGCGTCATCGGGGTCGGGCCGGTGGCCGTCTCGTGCCCGGCCGCCTCCTCGTGCTCCGGCACGGGCGGGGCGGGAGGGGGCAGCAGGTTCCGCCGGGGCCTACGGTACGGAGCGGTACCAGCGGGGGTGCCGTAGCGCGTTCTGGCGGCGCGGTTCATGTGTCACCTCGATCCGGTGGGTGCGGCTGACCTCTGGCCCATACCCATTCCCTCACGTTTTGATCGTCTACCCGGTGGCCGGTGTGCCGGGCCCGATCAGCCCAGCCGGTAGAGGCGGGCGGCGTTGCCCGCGCCGATCTGCTCGGCGATGCGCCGCGCGTCGGCCGCGCTCGCCGCGCCGTCGTCGACCGCCTCCGCCAGCACCAGCCCGAGGCTGTGCCGCAGCTGCGCGGCGGCGATCAGGTACAGCTCCGGCAGGCCGTACGCGTCGGAAGAGTAGAGCAGCTTGCCGAACGGGGCCAGCTCTAGGAACTCGCCCAGCACCGCCGTGGCCCGCGCGCCCAGGTGCGGCACGGCCAGGCCCAGGTCGGCGTGCACGTGCGGGTACACCTGGGCCAGCCAGCCGGCCTGGCGGTGGTACGGGTAGCAGTGCAGCAGCACCAGCGGCACCCCGTACGGCAGCGTGGCCTCGCAGAACGGCTGCAGCAGCGCGGGGTCGGCGCGGGCCAGCGCCGCGTCCCGGTCGCCGAAGCCGGTGTGCAGCTGGATCGGCAGCCCGGCGTCCACCGCGCTCCACAGCAGGTGCCGCAGTAGCACCGGGTCGGTGAGCCGCCCGCCGTCGCGCAGCCAGCGGGCCGCGGCCGCGGTCACCTCGTGCGGCTCCGGCCGCGCCGGGTCCAGGTCCAGGCCGTGCCGGTACGCCGCGATCGACTTCGTCGCCACCGCCTCCGGCACGGCCTCGTCGAGCGCCACGGCGAACGCGGCCGCGAACCCCGCGGCGTCCGTGCCCAGCGCGACCTGCTCGGCCAGCAGTTCCAGGCGTACCACCGCATGGGTCGGCGCTTCGGCCAGCGTGCCCAGCACGTGGCGGTCCACCAGCCCGCCCGCGACCGGACCGGTGTCCACCAGCAGCGCGGACAGGTTCGCGGCCCGCAGCAGCCGCGTCGCGACCTCGTCCGGCCCGAGCCTGCGCCGCCGCCGCAGGTACTCCTCGACCGGGGCGTGCGTGGGCAGGTCCAGCACCGGCGCGCACCAGCGCCGCAGCGCCAGACCCACCCGGCTGTCCAGGTAGGACGTGCCCGGCGCGGGCGGCTCGTCGGCCTCCGTGCACCACAGCTCGAACGCCGCGTCGGCCAGCGGAGCCACGGTGATCGCGTGGCAGTGCCCGTCGATCAGCGGCAGGTCCGCGGTCAGTAGCGCCATCGCACCGCCGCCACCAGGTCGGACGGGCTGAGCCTGCCGAGCGTGTCGGCCTCGGCGCGGTGCACCGCGCCGAACGCGTCCAGCAGCGGCTCGCCCAGCATCGCGACCAGGCCCGCGTCGGCGCGCAGCCGCTCGGCCGCCAACGCGGGGGAGTCCGGCAGCCGCGGCGGGCGGCGCGCCTCGGCCAGCGTGAACGGGTCCACCCGCACCTCGTCCGGCAGCCGCATCCCGGCCCCGGCCGCGTCGGTGGCCAGCGCGCACACCGCCCCCGCCACCAGGTACGGGTTCGCCGAGGCGTCCACGCACTTGATCTCGGCGTTGGCGGCGGTGTCCCGGCCACCGCTCGCGCCGGTGACGAAACGCAGCGCCGCCTCCCGGTTCTCGTGCCCCCAGCACTGGTAGGCCCCGGCCCAGCGCTGCGGAGCCTGGCGCAGGGCGCTGGCCGGGCTCGGCGCGCCCAGCCCGGCCAGCGCGGGCAGCCGCTGCAGCACCCCGGCCAGCACCGACTCGCCGCGCCGCGTCATCCCGTACGGGCCGTCGCCGCCCGCGAACAGGTTCAGCCCGCCGGCCCAGACCGAGAAGTGCAGGTGCATGCCGTTGCCGACCTGCTCCACCACGGCCACCGGGGCGAACGAGGCACGGAACCCGTGGCGGAACGCCAGCGCCCGGATCGTCTCGCGCACCAGCACCACACGGTCGGCGGCGGTGACCGGGTCCGCGTGCGCGACCGACACCTCCAGCTGCCCAGGGCCGTACTCGGGATGGAACTGCTCCACCGCCACCCCCTGCGCGGCCAGCGCCGCCAGCAGGTCCCGGCCGAAGTCCGCCAGCTCCGCCAGCCGCGCCATGCCGTACGCCGGACCGTCGCCCGCGGGCGTGCCGTCGGGCCGCGCGAGCAGCCACTCGATCTCGAAGGCCATCCGCAGGTGCAGCCCCGCCGCGTGGGCGCGCTCGACCATGCGCTTGGCGAACAGCCGCTGGTCCACCGGGTACGGCTCGCCGTCCTGGGTCCACCGGTCCACCGGGGCCCAGGCCCAGCCGGGCATCGCGCCGAGCACGGTCAGCGCGTCCAGGTCGGGGTGCAGCCGCAGGTCGCCGACCGGGCCGCCGATCAGGTCACCGGCGGTGATCGTGTCGTCGACGCAGAACACGTCGTGCACCGGCGACATGCCCACGCCCCACGCGGCGGCGTGGTCGAGGCGCTCGGTCGGCACCGACTTGACCCGGGTCACCCCGGCGTTGTCGACCCAGGTCAGGGCGACGGCGTGGATGCCCGAGGAGGCCAGCCGGGCGGCGGCGGCCCGTGCGGCGGCGGCGCGCGCGTCGCGGTCCAGCACCGGCTCCCACATGCCTGAATTCTCGCTGCCCGGCCCGGACCCCGCGCCGTGGACGGCCGAAATCGACCGTCCCGTTCGGGCACCGGCAGCCGGTCGGCATGATCGCCGTTTCGGGTCACGAAGTGCGGCTGGACCGCACTTGTCGTCCCGAAACGGCGATCGTCCTCAGCGTCGGCGTGCGGGCGGCCAGTCGAAGCCGAGTGCCTCGGCGGCCTCGGCGCTGCCGCCGGAGAGCCACTCGGGGCGGCGCGGGTCGGTCTCGGCGAGCTGCCGGACCAGCACGTCGGCGACCGCGTCCGGCTCGCCCGGCGGCACGTCGAGGACCGCGACGAACTGCAGCCACGGCTCGTCGTCCAGGGCCGGGCGGCGCGGGTGGAGGTACGACACCTGCACCTGGCCACAGTCGCGCGGCCCGGTCGATATCCAGCCCAGATCGCAGTCCCACCGGCCGAGTAGATCCGGCTCCGCCCGCAGCCGGGCCCGCAGCAGCCGGGCGACGGTCCGGTCGGGCCACTCCCACGAGTGGTCGTTCTCGGCCCGGTGCACCTCGGCGTCGTAGTCGGCGGCCGCGAATCGGAAGACCGGCAGGTCGACGCCGGTCCGGTCGGGGTCGCGCCAGTCGCGCCAGACGACCTCGCCGCCCCGGCGTTCGACGGTGACGTAGAGCGCCCCGCAGCAGCCCTCGGTGCAGTCCGCCTCGGCCAGCCGCACCTCGTGCGGCTCGTCGGCCGCCCGCAGCCGGTGCTCCGGTCCGAGCAGGTATTCCGGCTGCTCCGACGGTCCCTTGTCGAACGCCTCCAGGATGATCGGGCGACCGTCGATGAAGACCCTGGTCTCGACGCCGCCGGTCAGCCCCGGGTCGCCCACGTGCACCCGGATCGCGAAGGTGCTCCGTCCGCTGTCGGGTCGTGTCATCTCGGTCTCCTCAGCAGTGGCCGATCCGGCCGGTAACGGAGTCTGTCGGCAGGCGATACGGGTGGCCAGCGCCCATCGCGCCCGGCGGCTGACCATCGGGTCCGCCGACTGCCCGGCATCCGCCCGTACGGCGGCCCAGGCGGGCTCGTCGAGCAGCCCCTCGAGCGCCGCCCGCATCGCCGTCAGCTCCCCCACGGGCAGGCCGAGCGTGGCAGCCTGGCCCGCGTAAAGGTCGGCGAGCACGGACACGACCATCGCATACCGGTCCAGATCCGGCAGCATTCTCCCGGCCGCACTCGTGAACCCGGCCAACACCGCCCCCGCACCCGCATACCGCCGCAGCTCGGCACTGCCGGCCTCACGCCCCATCAGCACCGTCAACACCCGCCCCACCTGCGCGACGATCTCCCCCGAGCAAAGGAAGGGCACCTTCCCATCGCTATCTGTAGAGGAAGGGCACCTTGCCATCAGTGCATCGACGTTGAGCAGGGCAGGGAGGTCGACGGTTTCGGCGACGGCTCGGGCGTGGACGACGGAGGGTCCGTCGGGGCGTACGCCTTCGCGTAGCAGCCAGGCGAAGGTGGCCGGGTCGGCCAGGGCGCACAGCGCTTCCACGGCTCGGGCGTGGTTCATCGGGTCGGATCGTTCGGCCAGCCAGATCAGGTCGTCGGCGGTGCCGGGGATCTGCCGGAGCACGCGGATCGCCGACTCGCCGAAGTGCCTGCCCAGCAGGCCGAGCAGGCGTACCGGCAGCACGTCGTCCGGACCGGCCGCTCCGGCGAGCAGGATCAGCCCGACCAGGACCTGGCCGCGCTCGGTGCCCGTGCAGGCCAGATGCCGCCCGACCCGGTGCCGCCAGCGTGGGTCGAAGGAGGCGACCGCCTCCAGCAGCGGCCCGTGGCCGCGGGACGGGACGACCACCGACCGCAGCGCCTCGGCCAGCGGGAACCGGGCTCGGGCGGGGGACGGTTCGGCCCGGTAAGCGGAGGTGACCAGGTCGACGATCGCCTGGTTGCTCTCCACGGTCGGTCGCTCGGTGCGGGGCAGCGCGCGGTAGCGGTCCTCGTCCGGATACGGCCGGCCGGCTTGGGGTAGCGGGCCGTCGGGATGGGTGAAATGCAGGAGTTCGGCGTGTTCGAGAATCGTCCGGGGTGCGAGCGCCTCGCGCTCGTCCACCTGGGTCATCGGACCGGGGACAGCTCGATTCCGTGTGTCATGGCGAGCACCCTGCCACACCCGGCGGGCCCCGCGCCAGCCGATTGCGTCGTCTAGGATAAACGGACAAATAGGCCGTAATTTGTAACAATGGGCGTGTAATACCCAACAGCCCCCAAAAGTCTCTGTACCCTCGCCCGAGTTGCGTGAGGTGACGACACGACCCCGGGGGACAGCCCGCATGAACGCTCGCAAGATCGCGCTCGCCGGCGAGTCCATCCTGGTCGCGGTCCTGCTCACCATCATGGGTGTGGTCGCCGCGTGTGAGCACGTCGGCGGCCCCGTGCTGCCCGCCACGTCGGCCCCGCTCGGCCCGGTCATCACCGAGCCCGAGACCGACGGCGCGCTGCTCAGTGGCGCGGACGTGCACATGGAGACCAGCCCCATGCAGGACGTCGACGCCGGCAGCGAGCACGTCTGCACCGACTGGGAGATCTGGACGGCGCAGCCGCACGAGCGCGTCTGGTTCGCCGGCTGCATCGGCGGCGTGCAGAAGACGCACACCCACTTCGGCGACGGCGTCTTCGAGAACTCCTTCGCGCAGCGCCGTGACCTGCCCGGCGACCGCGACTACGAGCTGCGGGTGCGGCACAAGGACAGCAGCGGCAACCCGGCGACGGAGTGGAGCCCGTACACCAGCCGGCCGTTCCGGACCGACAAGGAGCGCAAGCCGCTGCCCGGCGCACCGCAGTGGGTGGTGGCCCAGCCCGGGTACAAGGTGGAGGAGGTGGCGTCGGGGTTCGAGCTGCCGGTGAACATCGCCATGGTGCCCTCGCACGCCGTCGCGCCCGACAAGCCGATGTTCTACGTCACCGAGCTGTACGGCACGATCAAGGTGGTGCGCGGGGACCTGAAGGTCGGGGTGTACGCCAAGAACCTGCTGAACTGGAACCCGTACGCGGACTTCCCCGGCACCGGCGAGATCGGCCTGACCGGGGTGGTCGTCGAGCCGACCACCGGGGACCTGTTCGCCAGCATGCTCTACCAGGCCGGGGCGGAGTACTTCCCCAAGGTCGTGCGCATCCACAGCGAGGACGGCGGTCTGACCGGCAAGACCGTCACCACGATCCTGGACCTGAAGGACGACCCGCTGGTCGCCTCGCACCAGATCTCCAACCTGACCATCGGGCCGGACGGCAAGCTGTACATCCACATCGGCGACGGGTTCGTGCCCAAGAGCGCCCGCGATCTCACCGACGCCCGCGGCAAGGTGCTGCGGGTCAACCTGGACGGCTCCGCGCCCGAGGACAACCCGTTCTACGACCCGGCGGACAAGAGCAAGGTCAAGGATCTGGTCTTCGCGTCGGGCTTCCGCAACCCGTTCGGCGGCGCGTGGCGAGCCGCCGACGGCCAGCACTACTCGGTGGAGAACGGCTCGACCAACAACGACCGGCTGGCCCGGATCGTCAAGGGCGGCGACTACGGCTGGAACTCGAACACGTCCAGCCTGAAGAAGAAGGCGCTCTACAACTGGGCGCCGACGCACGCGCCGGTGGGCATCACCTTCATCCAGAAGGAGGGCAACCAGACCGCCGGCTTCCCGGACACGAAGCTCGGCAACGCGTTCGTATCGGAGAGCGGCCCGACCTACGGCACCGGCCCGCAGCTGCGCGGCAAGCGCATCGTCGAGTTCACGTTCAACCAGGACGGCTCCGTCTCCAAGCCGAAGACCCTGGTCGAATACAACGGGTACGGCAAGACGACGGTCGCCGGGATCGCGGCCGGCCCGGACGGGTTGTACTTCTCCGGGCTCTACCCCGACCAGGGCTACAACCCGATCCTGTCGACCGCGAAGATCTACCGGGTGCGGTACGCGCCGCAGGCGGCCGGGGGCAAGCCGAAGCCGGTCGCCGCGAAGGAGTCCTGCACCGACGGCGACCTGCAGGTGATCGCGCGGGCGTCGAAGACCGACGTCAAGGGCGGCACTCCGATCGGCTTCACCTTGGTGATCAAGAACCTGTCCAAGCACACCTGCAACCGCGACATCGGAGCCGACGCGCAGGAGCTGTTCCTGATGCACGGCACCGACAAGGTCTGGTCCTCGGACCACTGCGGCGCGCCGAAGGGCAAGCAGGTCACCGCGCTGGCCGCGGGCCGCGAGATGGTGTTCACCGTGCAGTGGAACGGCAAGTCGAGCAGCGCCTGCGCGAAGAACCAGGTGCGGGTGGCCACCGGGCCGGTGCCCGCGGCGGGGTCCTACCAGCTGTTCGCCAGGGTCGGCACGGATCGCAGCGTGCCGGTCTCGATCAAGATCAAGTGATCCGCTCGACCCGCTGACCCCTCCCGCGTCCGGCCCGCCGCCGGTGACGACACCCTGCGCCGCTTCGCGGCCGTGTCGTCACCGGCGGTGTCGTGTCCGGTAGGAAAACTACGGAGATCCAAAGAGTTTGGTAGACATCTTTCTTTGATCTATCGAACGTCGTTATAGTCGCGCCGAGCCGACCCCCACCACCCTGAGAGGTGCTCATGCTCGGTAACCCCTCCGTGCGCCGCCGCACCCTGCTGGCCGCCGCGGCCGGTCTCGCGGCCGCCCCGTTCGCGGCGAGCCCCGCCTTCGCCGCCAACCCGAAGGTCTACCTCGATCCCGGACACGGCGGCACCGACCCCGGTGCGGTCGCCAACGGGCTGCAGGAGAAGACGCTCACCCTGAACATCGCCCTGCAGATCCGCAACATCCTGCAGGCCAACTACGCCGTCGACGTGCGGATGTCGCGCACCACCGACGCCACCGTCAGCCTCGCCCAGCGCACCGACGACGCCAACGCCTGGGGCGCGGGCATCTTCGTCAGCGTCCACATCAACTCCGGCGGCGGCACCGGCTTCGAGAGCTACCGCTACCTGACCTCCGACACGGCCACCGTCAACCTGCACAACGCCCTGCACTCGCGGGTGCTCTCGGGCATGCGCACCGCCGGCTCGGTCACCGACCGCGGCCTGAAGACGGCCAACTTCCACGTGCTGCGCGAGTCGAACATGCCCGCGGTGCTCACCGAGAACCTGTTCATCGACACCGTCGCCGACGCCAACCTGCTCAAGAGCGCCGCGTTCCTCACCGCGACCGCGCAGGGCCACGCCAACGGCATCGCGTCGTACCTGGGCCTGACCGCGCCGCCGCCGGCCTTCAGCACCATCGTGGACAACGCCACCGCGGGCCGGTTCACGGCCAGCGCCAACTGGGGCACCTCGACGTTCTCCGGCCAGCGGTACGGCGCCGACTACCGCTTCGCCAACCCGGTGCTGGCCAGCGACTCCGCCTGGTTCAAGGTGAACATCCCGGCCACCGCCAACTACCGGGTCGACGTCTGGCACGCCGCCGACCCCGGCTACAGCAGCTCCGCGCCGCACGTCGTGGTGACCACGGGCGGCAACCAGACCGTCCACCTCGACCAGCGCACCGGCGGCGGCGGGTGGCGCTCGCTGGGCACGTTCAACCTCGCCGCAGGCGACTACAACGCCGTCGGCGTCAGCCGGTGGACGAGCGCGACCGGCTACGTCATCGCCGACGCGGTGCGGGTCACCCGCGTGTAGTCGTGCTCGAAGCTCCGTCCATGCTGTTGGATCGGTGTGGACGGAGCTTCGACGACGGCAGGGGAGTGCGATGGACGGCGGCAGACGGGACCTTTCCAGCGCGGGCCTGCTCTTCCTCGCGGAGCGGCGGCTGGCGACGCTGACCACCCTGCGGCCCGACGGCAGCCCGCACGTCACTCCGGTCGGCTTCACCTACGACCCGGCGACCGGCCTGGCCCGGGTCATCTGCGACGGGGCCAGCCGCAAGGCCGCCAACGCGCGCCGCAACCCGGCCGTGGCGCTGTGCCAGTTCGAGGGCCGGTTCTGGCTGACCCTGCAGGGCGAGGCGACGGTCACCGGCGACCCGGAGCGGGTCGCCGACGCCGTCGACCGGTACACCGCCCGCTACCGCGAACCCCGGGTCAACCCGAACCGCGTCGCGGTCGAGATCGCGGTGACCCGCCTGCTCGGCGACGCCTCGCTGCTGGCCTAGCGGCTCAGCGCAGGCGGCACTCCAGCCAGACCACCTTGCCGGTGCGGCCGGTCACCACTCCCCAGCGGGCCGACAGGCCGTCGACGAGGCCGAGGCCGAAGCCGCCGTCCACCCCCGGCGAGCGCTGCTCCGGTGGTCGCGGGCTGCGGTCGGTCACCTCGATGCGCAGCCCCGCGCCGGTGCGGGCCAGCCGGATCGCGACCGCCCCGCCGCCGTGCAGCACGGCGTTGCTCACCAGCTCGGAGGCGAGGATGAGCGCGTCCCCGTCCGGGTCGCGCAGGTTCCACGCGCCGAGCTGCGTGCTGACGAACTGCCGGGCGAGGATGTTACTGGCCCGGCCGCCCGGCAGCCGGATCGATGCGGCCGTCACGGGCGTCCCGCCCCGGCCGTGCTTCGCTGATTTCACGGTCCACCACCTGGGTCTCGGCTTGGTCTCGGCAGGGATTCGGGGCCGGACGGCATCCGGATGGGCGGCCCTGGGGTCCGGCCCGCGCCGGTAGAGTCGGCGGCGTGCCGGACCGTCGCGCCCCCCTCCGCCTGCTCGCGCTGTGCCTGGTGCTGAGCGTCGCCGCGTGCTCCTCGCCCGCTCCCGCAACGCCCGTGTTCACCCCGCCCAGCGGCACCGCCGCCGCGTCGGGCGCGCCGTCCGCCGCGCCGTCGGCGAGCGCGAGCGTGCGCCCGTCCGCGTCGCCGGGGGTCCGGGCCGCGCCGAAGAGCGCGCTGGCGGTGGGGGTACGCACGCTGAAGTTCACCCGCGGCGACCGCGCCCTGCCCACCACGGTCTGGTATCCGGCGACCGGCAAGGCGGGCGGCTCGCCGCGCAAGGACGCCCCCGTCGCCGCCGGGCGCTTCCCGGTGGTGCTGTTCAGCCACGGCCTGCGCGGGCTGCCGACCTACTACCAGCAGCTCACCACCCGGTTCGCGGCGGCGGGTTTCGTGGTGGCCGCCCCGGCGTACCCGTTCACGAACCACAACGCGGACCCGTTCAAGCAGCTCGACATGGCCAACCAGCCCGCCGACGGGTCCGCTGTGCTCACCGCGCTGCTCAAGCTCGACGCGAAGTCGGGCGACCTGTTCGCCGGGCACCTCGACGGCGGCCACATCGGCGTCGCGGGGCATTCCGCGGGCGGGTACACGTCGGCGGGCATGCTTGCCAACAACCGCGACACGCGGGTGGACGCGGCGATCGTGATCTCGGGCGGGTCGATGGGCGCGTTCAAGGGCGCCCGCACCCCGGTGCTGTGGGTGCACGGTGACGCCGACGCGGTGGTGCGCTACCAGGCCGGGCGGGACGCGTACAACGCGACGTCCTGGCCGCGGGCCTTCCTGACGCTGCTCGGCGGCGACCATGGCACGTTCCTCGGGCCCGGCGCCAAAGGCTTCGATCAGACCATCAAGACCATGACCGACTTCCTGCGCTGGGCGCTGTGGGGCGACGCCGCGGCCAAGGGCCGGTTGTCCGCCGACGGCACCCGCGCCGGCGTGGCCAAGTTCGAGGCGAGACTGTGAACCTTCCGGGTGAGTGTCGGGTCTACTGGGCGGACCCGGCCGACGAGCAGCCCTGGCACCAGGGTCTGCTGAGCGAGGGGGAGCGCGCCCGGCGCGAGTCGCTGCGCCGGCCCGAGGACCGCGCCCGGCAGACGGTGGCCGCGGCGCTGCTGCGCCTGCTGGTCGGCCGGCACCTGGGCGAGAGACCCGCTGCGGTACGCGTCGAGCGCGCGTGCACCACCTGCGCGGTCCCGCACGGCCGGCCCACCGTGCCGGGCGGGCCGGACGTGTCGGTGTCGCACTCGGGCGACCGCATCGCCGTCACGCTGAGCCTGGCCGGGCCGGTCGGCGTCGACGTGGAGCAGGCCCAGCCGCAGCGCGACATCCTCGGCGTGGCCCGGCTGGCGCTGTCCGAGGCCGAGCTGGCCGCCTGCTCGCCGCTCGATCAGGACGGCTTCTACACGTACTGGACGCGCAAGGAGTCGGTGCTCAAGGCCACCGGCGACGGCCTGCGCGTGGCGATGACGAAGATCGAGGTGTCGGCTCCGGCGCAGGCCCCGCGCCTGCACCGCTTCGACGGGCGGCCCGAGGTCGTCGAGGCCGCCCGCATGTTCACCCTCGCGCCGGGCGCGGGCTACCAGGGGGCGCTGACCGTGCTCGGCACGCCGTCGGCGGTCACCGAGCACGACGCCGCCGAGCTGCTGCGTCACCAGGGCGAGGGCTTGTAGTCCTTCAGGAAGCAGCCGAACAGGTCCTCGCCGAGCTCGCCGCGCACGATCGGGTCGTACACCCGGGCGGCGCCGTCGACCAGGTCGAGCGGGGCGTGGAAACCCGCGTCCGCCAGGCGGATCTTGGTCGGGTGCGGGCGCTCGTCGGTGATCCAGCCGGTGTCGACCGCGGTCATCAGGATGCCGTCGTCGAGCATCTCCCCAGCGCTGGTGCGGGTCAGCATGTTCAGCGCGGCCTTGGCCATGTTGGTGTGCGGGTGGCCCGGCCCCTTGTACTTGCGGCTGAACTGCCCCTCCATCGCCGACACGTTCACCACGTACTTGCGGCGCGCCGGGGACGCGGCCATCGCCGCCCGCAGTCGGCTGACCAGCACGAACGGAGCGGTGACGTTGCACAGCTGCACTTCGAGCAGCTCGATCGGGTCGACCTCCTGCACCACCTGCACCCAGCTGTTGCTCGGGTCGAGGTCGGGGACCAGCCCGCCCGCGTCGATGGCGGAGCCGTCGGCGATGCGCTCCAGGCTCGCCCCGCCCGTGGTCAGCGCCAGCGACGTGATCATTTCCGGGCTCAGCTGCTGGTGCGGCATGGCCTGGATCGCCGCGGCGGCCGGGCTGGATCCGGTGTAGTGGCCGAAACTGATCAGCTCGGGCAGCGGTCCGTCCGGCAGCGGGGCCGACTCGGCCGCCAGCAGCTGCGCGTACGCCTGGGGCGACCGGCGCACGGTCTGCGCCGCGTTGTTGATCAGGATGTCCAGCGGGCCCTGCGCGGCGACGGAGTCGGCCAACGCGACCACCTGGGCGGGGTCGCGCAGGTCGATGCCGACCACCCGCAGCCGGTGCAGCCACTCGGCGCTGTCCGGCATCGCCGTGAAGCGGCGCACCGCGTCCGACGGGAACCGGGTGGTGATCGTCGTGTGCGCGCCGTCGCGCAGCAGCCGCAGCGCGATGTACATGCCGATCTTGGCGCGGCCGCCGGTGAGCAGCGCGCGGCGGCCGGTCAGGTCGGTGCGGGCGTCGCGGCGGGCGTGGTTCAGCTCCGCACACGGCGGGCACAGCTGGTGGTAGAACGCGTCCACCTGCGTGTAGCGGTCCTTGCAGATGTAGCAGGCCCGCGGCTGGCGCAGGTGGCCGGCGACGTCGCCCTTGGTGGGGGAGGTCAGCCCGAACACGCCCGCAGTCTCGTCGTCGATGCGCCCCGGCGCGCCGGTCGCCGTCGCCGCGGTCACCGCCTCGTCGGCGGCGAGGACCTCCTCGCGCTTGTCCCGACGGCGCTGCTGCTTGACGGTCTTGAACAGCCGGCCCACGGCGCGGCGCACCGCCACGGCGTCGGGGTGCTCGGTCGGCAGGTTCTCGACCTCCGCCAGCACGCTCAGGCACGCCTCCAGGCGCGCGGCATCGATCCCGGTGCGCTCCTGCTCAGTGATCGTCATCCCGCTGCCCGTTCCGTGCTCGCCTGCAACCTCGCCCGGAAACTGTACGCAAACGCCCGCACGATGACCGAATCAGCCGCCGAACGCACCCCCGGACTGTCGTCCATCTCACCCGCCGACCGCCACTCGCTCCCCGCCCGGGGTTGCCATAGACGCTGGCCTATCACATCGACTATTTCGTGTCCGGAGTCGATGTAATAGGCCAGCGTCTATGAGAGTCGGGTGGGCCCGCGCTCGGCGACGGGTCAGGCGGGGGCGACGGTGTCGCCGGTGGCGGGGTCGGTGACGAGGATGGCCTCGACGGGGCAGCAGTCGGCGGCGTCGCTGACCGCCTCGTCGGGGTCCACGAGGTCATGCAGCGGCCGGGACTTCTTGTCGGCCAGCTCGAAGTACTCGGGCGCGGTGCCCGCGCACAGGCCCGACCCGATGCACCGGTCGCGGTCGACGGTGACCTTCCACTGCCCGCTCACCAGCGCACCGGCAGTTCCTTGAGTCCCCGGACCAGCATGCCCTTCTTCCACGGGAGCTGCTCCTCGGCGACGGCCAGTTCGAGCTTCGGGAAACGGGTGATCAGGGTGTGCAGCGCGACCTGCAGCTCCATCCGGGCCAGTTGGGCCCCGACGCAGTGGTGCGGGCCGTGCCCGAAACCGATGTGCGGGTTGCTCTCGCGGTGGAAGTCGAGCTCGTTGGGGTGGTCGAAGACCTTCTCGTCGCGGTTGGCGGAGGCGAGCGCGCCGAGCACCGGCTCCCCGGCGCGGACCAGCACGTCGCCGAGCATGACGTCCTCGGTGGCGTAGCGGGCGAACGCGGCGGCGGTGCCCAGCGGGATGTACCGCATCAGCTCGTCGACGGCCGCCGGGATCAGCGACGGGTCGGCGCGCAACTCGGCGAGCCGGTCGGGGTTGGTGAGCAGCACGTACACGAAGTTGGGCAGCTGGGTGACCGTGGTCTCGTGCCCGGCGGCCAGCAGGCCGGCCGACAGCTGCACGAGTTCGGCCTCGGTGAGCCGGTCCTCGTCCTCGTCACGGGCCTTGACCATGGCGCCGAGCAGGTCGTCGGTCTCCTGGACCCGGCGCTGGGCGATCAATCCGGCGATGTACCCGTGCAGGTTGCCCAGGTACTCCATGATCTGCTGCGGGGTGAGCGAGGTGGTCGAGATGATCGCTTCGGACCACAGCTGGAATCGGTCGCGGTCGGCGAAGGGCACGCCGAGCAGCTCGCAGATGACGGTGACGGGCAGTGGGGTGGCGAAGTGCTCGACCAGGTCGGCGGGGGACCCGAGCCGCTCCATGTCGTCGAGCAGCTGGTTGGCGATCTCCTGGGTGCGCGGGCGCAGCGTCTCGACCCGGCGGGCGGTGAACGCCTTGGCGATGAGCTTGCGCAGCCGGGTGTGCTCGGGCGGGTCCATCGCGAGCATCCCGGACTCGCCCTGGTGCGGGTGGGTGCGCGGCTCGTCGCGCCCGACGCTGGCGGCCCGGCTGAACCGGGCGTCGCCGAGGACCATGCGCACGTCGTCGTAGCGGGTGGCGAGCCAGGCCTCCTCGCCGTACGGCAGGCGCACCCTGGTCAGCGGCTCGCTGCGGCGCAGCTGCTCGTAGAGCGGGTTGAGGTTGAGCCGGTCAGGGTCTCCGAACGGGTAGGTCCGGGCCGCCATGACTTCACTGCCGGTCGACATCGTCGCCCCCTCGTGTGCGTACGAATTCAACTCTATGGATGGTAGTGTGGGTCAGTCCCGAAGTCGATGCCCATTCTATGAAAAAGCCGGATATTCAAGGCGGTTCTGGGCACGTTCAGTCGCGGCTGATCCGGGACGGCAGACTCGCCGGCGCCTCCTCCCGGACCGCCGAGATGATCATTTCGCGGAGCTGCTCCATCGGGTCGCCGTCGCCGACGGCCAGGGAGTTCTTCGTCGCCGCGATGGTCAGCCCCAGCTCGGGCAGGGCCCCGGCGAGGCTGCCGCCGATCCCGCCCACCTCGATCATCGGACCGTCGACCGCGTAACCGAGCGTCCACCGCACCGGCATGCCGAACGTCCACTCCGGACCCCGGGTGACCGGTCTGGTCGCCTCGCGCAGCCGCGCCGGGGAGATCAGGCGGACCCCGTCCACCTCGCCGAGCAGCGCCGCGAACATGCGGGCCGCCGCGCGGGCGGTGATGGTGCCGACGGCGGGCACCTCCGCGCGCAGGAAGGCGCGGTCGTTGCCCAGGTCGGCGTCGGGCCGCGCGCCGTGCGGCACCGCCCGGTCGAAGTTCGGCAGCTGGGCGCTGAGCTGCTTGAGCGCGTCCGACCAGCTCCGGTCGTCGAGCACGGCGAGCCGGTCAAGATCTTCATCGGGTACGCGGAGCAGCAGCTCACCGGGCACGCCCAGCGGTGCGGCCACGTCGCCGGCGAGCACCTGCGACAGGGTGCGGCCGGTGGCCCGCCGGACCGTCTCGCCGACCAGCCAACCGTACGTCCACACGTGGTAGCCGTGCGCCGTGCCCGGCTCCCACTCCGGCACCGTGTCGGCGAGGATCGCGCACATGCGGCCCCAGTCGGCCAGGTCGGCGGCGGTCATGTCGGGCGGCAGCGCGGGCAGGCCCGCGGTGTGCGTGAGCACGTGCCGCAGCGTCACGCCCGACTTGCCGTGGCGCGCGAACTCCGGCCACACCTCGGCCAGGCGCAGGTCGTAGTCGAGCCGCCCCTGCTCGGCCAGCACGTGCACCGCGGTCGAGGTGAGCGCCTTGCCGGTGGAGAAGCTGAAGAACGGCGTGCCGGGCGTGACCGGCCGTCCCGTCGCGGGGTCGGCCAGCCCGGCGACGGCGTCGACGATCGGCTCGCCGTGCAGGTACGCGGCGACCTGCACGCCGGTCTCCTGCCCGGAGTCGACGAGTTCGTCGACCCGCTGCTGCACACGCTGCTGGAGGAGGTGGTGCCGGTTCATGGTGCGGGGGTTTCCTCTCGGGGGGTGTCGCCGGGCGTCGCGGCCGGCCAGTGTTCGAGCAGCACGTGCAGCGCCTCGACGGACCGCCGCCACGACAGCTCCACGTCGCGCGGGTGGCCGAAGCCGCCGGTCGCCTCCAGGCTCACGAACCCGTGGAACGTGCTGCGCAGCAGGCGCACCGCGTCGGTGAGATCGGGTTCGGACAGACCGTACCCGCGCAGCATGCCGTAGGTCAGCTCGTAGGTGCGCCGGAACGCCACCGGGTCGGCGGCCACGAGTTCCGGTGGCACGGGGAGTTGGGTGGCGGCGTACCGGCCGGGGTGGGCCAGGGCGTAGGCCCGGTAGGCGTCGGCGAAGGCGAGCAGCGCGTCGCGGCCCGAGCGGCCCGCCACGGCCGCGCCGATGCGGTCGACGAGCTCGCCGCCGGCCAGCAGGGCGATGCGGTGCCGCAGGTCCTGCAGGTTGCGGACGTGGGAGTAGAGGCTCGCGTCCTTCACGCCGAAGCCGCGCGCCACCGCGGAGATGGTGACGCCGTCGAGCCCGGCGGTGTCCGCCAGGTCGGCGGCCGCCAGCGTCACCCGCTGCGCCGAAAGCCCTGCCCGTGCCATGAACCTAATACTACTAGGTTTTAGCCTAGGATGGCTAGGGTTCAGTCCACGTACGGCCGGACCAGGCCCGGGGCCGGCAGGTACGGCTCCCAGTAGACGATCTGCCAGGCCGCCTGCAGCGCGTCCTCGCACGGGTAGGTGTGCCCGCACCGGTCGCAGATGCCCTGCACCTGCATATGGTGCTCGTTCCAGCGCTGGCGCCCCTCGGTGACCATGGTCAGGGCGCGGCTCTGAATCGCCGTCCTGCCGACGTAAGTCGTGCTGTGGGACGTGCGCCGGGCGTCGCTAGAGGATCTGGGTCGTGGCTGCGGCCTTGACATGAATCTTCTCCTGCCGTCATCCCGCATAACGCGCTACGGCGTCTTAAGGTGCCGAGCTGTCGTAAACCCGTTGCCCGGGCAGGCTCCCTGCGATGGACTGGCCCGGTGAGATCGTTCGAAGAGTTGCTGGTGGAGGGCGCGAACGCGCCTGTCGACGGGTGGGACTTCGGCTGGTTCGCGGGGCGGGCCACCGAGCAGCGCCCGTCCTGGGGCTACGCGCGGCTGCTGGCCGAACGCGCCGGGACCGCGACCGCCGTGCTCGACGTGCAGACCGGCGGCGGCGAGGTGTACGCCGAAGTGCTGACACGCGCCCCGCGCCGCCCGGCCACCGCCGCCGCGACCGAGTCCTGGCCGCCGAACCTCGCGCTGGCCCGCCGGAACCTCGCCCCGCTCGGCGTGACCGTGGCCGAGGCCGCCGACGGGGCGGCACTGCCGTTCCCGGACGCGTCCTTCGACCTGGTGGCCAGCCGGCATCCGACGGTCACCAACTGGGCCGAGACGGCGCGGGTGCTCGCCCCCGGCGGGCAGTACCTGTCCCAGCAGATCGGCGCGGGCTCGATGCGGGAGCTGAGCGAGTTCTTCCTCGGCCCCGTCGACCCGGGCACCGGCCGCCTGCCGCAGACGTTGGCCGCTGAGGCAGAGTCTGTCGGGCTCATCGTGACGGAGCTGCGGCCGCAGGCGCTGCGCACCGAGTTCTACGACGTCGCGGCGGTGATCGTGTTCCTGCGCAAGGTGATCTGGACGGTGCCGGGCTTCTCCGTGGACAAGCACCACGACCGGCTGGTGGACATGGACGCGCGGATCCGCGCCGACGGCCCGTTCGTCGCCCACTCCCAGCGGTTCCTGCTCGCCGCCCACCGGCCCTGACTCGGTCCGGCGCGGAGCAAGATCGCCGTTTCTGGTCGAGAAGTGAAGCCTGACCCCAGGTTCTGAACCGAAACGGCGATCTCCATCGCCGCGCCGCGTCGGGTGGGCGGGCGCGGGTCAGGGGCGCGGGTAGCGGATGAGGAGGCTGGCGTGGACGGGGCGGTCGCCGACGGCCTCGTAGAGGTGGGGGACGTCGGACCGCCAGGAGATGTGCTCGCCGGGGTGGGCGGTGAGGGGGGCGTCGGCGGGGCCGGCGCGCAGGATGCCGTCGAAGACGGTGACGTGTTCGGACACCCCGGCGTGGTGCGCGGGTGAGCGCTGGACGGCGCCCGGCGGGACGACCATGCGGTACAGCTCGTAGGTGACCGCGTCGTCGTCGAAGACCTGCAGCAGGGTGGCTTCGACGGCGGTGCCGCGGACCACGCCCGCCTGCTGCCCGGACAGCAGCGCGGTGATCGGCACGCCGAGCGCTGCGGTCACCGACCACAGGGTGTCCAGGGTCGGGTTGCGGGTGCCGTTCTCCAGCCCCGACAGCGTCGCCTTGCCCACGTTCGCCCGCCGGGCCAGCTCCGACAGCGAGATGCCGGCGGCTTCCCGCAGCTGTCGCAGCCGCGGGCCGACGCCCTCGGCGCCGGGCTCCAGGGCCGATGGCGGGCTGCTGCGGACGGTTGCCGGACGCACGTTCATGGGGCTATCGTGCACCACAGACAACCGTTCCGTTTGCGGAACGCTCGCGGGAGCGCCAACGGTCGCCGATCCCGCCTGGCGTAGACGTTGGCCTATCTCGTCGAATCTGATCGCGATTTTTTCGATGTGATAGGCCAACGTCGACAAAAAACGGGCGGGACGGAGTGCGTGAAGGGGGCAGATGTGGGCAGGGGAGTGCTGCAGCCGGTGCTGGCCGGGGTGGTCACGGCGGTGGTCGGGTTCGCGAGCACGTTCGCCGTGGTGCTGGCCGGGTTGCGGGCGGTCGGCGCGGACTCGGCCCAGGCCGCGTCGGGCCTGCTGGCGGTATGCGTTGCCGCCGGCGCGACGGCGATCGTGCTGGGCCTGCGGCACCGCATCCCGATCAGCATCGCCTGGTCCACCCCGGGCGCGGCGCTGCTGGCCGCCACCGGCGCGGTCGACGGCGGGTTCGCCGCCGCCGTGGGCGCGTTCGGAGTCACCGGCGCGCTGATCATCGCCGCGGGGCTGTTCCCGGCACTGGGCCGGGCGATCGCGGCGATTCCGCGGCCGATCGCGGCGGCGATGCTGGCGGGCGTGCTGCTCGACCTGTGCATCGCCCCGGTGCGCGCGCTGGTCGACGTGCCGCTGCTCGCCGCGCCGATCGTGGGAGTGTGGCTGGTGCTGAACCGCTTCGCGCGGGCCTGGGCGGTGCCCGCCGCGCTGGCCACGGCCGCGGTCGTGATCGTGCTGGACTCCCCGGGCGCGCTGCGCGGAGCCGCCGCCGCGCCGCAGGTCGTGCTCACCGCGCCGGTGTTCACCTGGCAGGCGCTGGTGAGCCTGGCCGTGCCGCTGTTCCTGGTCACCATGGCCTCGCAGAACGTGCCGGGCATGGCCGTGCTGCAGGGGTACGGCTACACCCCGCCGCTGCGCGGCGTCCTGCTCGGCACCGGGGCCGCCACGGCGGTGGCCGCGCCGTTCGGCTCGCACGCGGTGAACCTGGCCGCCATCACCGCCGCGCTGGCCGCGGGTCCCGACGCGCACCCGGATCCGCGGCGGCGCTGGATCGCCTCGGTGACCGCGGGCACCGGCATGGTCGTGCTCGGGCTGGGCGCGAGCGCCGCGACGGCGTTCGTGCTCAGTTCGCCGCCGCTGCTGATCGAGGCGGTGGCGGGCCTGGCCCTGCTCGGCGCGCTCGGCGCGGCGCTCGCGTCGGCGACGGAGCAGGCGCAGGGGCGGGAGGCCGCGGTGGTCACCTTCGTGGTGACGGCGTCGGGCGTGGCGCTGCTCGGGATCGGGGCGGCCTTCTGGGGCCTGCTGGCCGGCGGTCTCATGCTGCTGCTGCGCCCAGGAACGACTCCACCGTCGCCGCGAACACCGCCGGAGCGTCCACCCACGGAAAGTGACCCGACGCCGGCTGCACCGTCAGCCGTGCCGAGCTGAGCCGCTCGGCCAGCGCGCGTACGGCGTGCCGGGTGGGCCAGATGTCGTGCTCGCCGACCACCAGCAGCATCGGCGCGGCCAGCCCGGCCAGCCGGTCCGCCAGCGCCGGATCGGGCTCGTAGCCGGCGTAGAAGCCGTCGGTGGCGGGCTTGGCGAACTCGGCCGGCTCGGCGGCGGCCTGCGCTTTCGCGGCGTCGTTCCACTGCCCGTACAGCAGCGGGGCGGACAGCCACCGCAGCCGTTCGAGGTCCTCGTTGTCGGCGGCCTCGGCGGTCAGCGCGGCGGCGGCGTCGTCGATCCACGGCTCGTGCGAGCGCTCGGCCAGCACGTGCGCCACGTCCAGATCGGACGGCATGCCGAGCACCCGCAGCGACGGGTCGACGACGACCAGGCGGCACAGCCGGTCCGGATGCTTGTCGGCGTACAGGAAGCACACGCCGCCGCTGGCGGAGTGCCCGAACAGGTCCATGGTCGGAAGGCCCAGGTGGGCGCGCAGCGCCTCGACGTCGTCGGCGATACGGTCCACCCGGTAGCTTGCCGGATCGGCGGGCACGGCGGAGTCCCCGGTGCCCCGGTTGTCGAGCAGGATCAGCGTACGCGTGGCCGACAGCCCACCCAGCTCCCCGAGATACCGCACCGCCTGCCCCGGCCCGCCCGGCACGCACACCAGCGGCGGCCCGTCCCCGCATACCCGGTAGGCGAGCTCGGTCCCATCCCATGATCGAAAGCGCTCCACCCACCCCATCCTGCCAGTCGACCGCTGCCGCAACTCTCAAGGAGTCGCGCCCTGGGCGGCGGGCAGGTGGGGGTCAGGGGCGGGTGTGGCGGAGGTGGGTGTAGGCGTAGGTGGTGGCGGTGGTCCAGAGGAGGGCGTGGGTGATGAGGGTGAGGGCGGTGAGGGTGGGGCCGCCGGAGGCGGTGTAGCGGGCGGCGGCCATCAGCGGCGGCACCAGCCAGGGGACGGGGGAGCCGTGCAGGCCCAGCACGACGGCCAGGACGGAGCCGGTGACCAGGACCGCCGCGCCCATTCCGGCGGTACGGGTGACCGCCCGGCTCGCCAGCGCGCCCAGGGCCACGGCCGGTCCCAGTGCCAGCAGGTGCACGCCGAGTCCGATGAGGACGGCGCGGCCGACGGCGTCGCCTGGGTCGACCTCGACGGCCTGGAACACCCAGGGCGCGGCGAGCGCGACGGCGATGGTGCCGAGCCCGGCCACGGCGGCGGCCAGCAGCCCGGCGACGGTCTCGCGTGCCGCGGAGCCGAGGGCGACCCGGGCCAGTCGGCGCTGCACGTCCGGCTCGACGTCGAGCAGGATCTTCGTCTGCCAGGCCAGCACGGGGAAGGCGACCAGGGCGGAGACACCGTACGCCTCACCGGGCTCGGCCCGCCCGCCGCCGTAGAGGATCGACAGCGCGGCGAGGGCGGCGATCAGGGGCGCGACGGCCCGGCCGGTGCGGACGAAGCCGTGCAGCCGCATCCGGGTCAGTGCGATCACGAGCCGACCTCCTCGCGTACCCGCAGCACGTGGTGGCCCTGTTCGCGCAGGCGCGCGACGGCGCCCGCCAGGTCGGCGGCGCTGACCGCCACCTCCACGACGCAGCGCGGGCCGGTGTCGGCGGCGGCGGTGCTCAGCGTGCCGTCGGCGACGGTCCACGTAGCCGCGCCGGGCAGCCGCACGGTCTCCCCGCGGTGGTCGCTGACCAGCACCGACCCGCCGCGCGCGGCGACCTCCAGCGCGATCCCGGGGACCAGGTCGCGGGTCGCGGCGTCCAGGCCCTCCCACGGCTCGTCGAGGATCAGCAGGTCCGGCGGGGCGAGCAGGGCCTGCGCCAGGCCGACCTTCTGCGCGGTGCCCTTGGACAGCTCGGGCAGCTTGACGTCGCGGAACTCGCCGAGCCCGAGCCGCTGGACCCACTCGTCGACGGCCCGCCCGGCCGCTGCCGGGCCGAGCCCGCGCACCGCGGCCATGGCGCGCAGGTAACCGTCGACGGTGCTCGGCTGGTCGGCGGGGAAGCGCTCCGGGACCCAGCCCACCACGGCGGGACGGTCGCGCACCCGGCCCTTGGCCGGGCGTAGCACCCCGGCGACGAGCTGGAGCAATGTGGACTTGCCGGCGCCGTTGCGGCCCAGCACCACCACGATGCCGCCGGGCTCCACCCGAGCCGTGACGTTGCGCAGGACCCACGGGCCGCCGCGGCGGTAGCGCAGCCACACGTCGTCGAGATGCACCGGGCGATTGTGCCACCGGCCGCGCCGTACCGGCCATGAGTGATCTTCGCGCGATGCCGCCGGAGCGGACATAGGATGGTGCTTTCGTGCATGTTCGCGTGGTGCCGCGGGGTGGCGGCGCCGGGCGGCCGTCGGCAGGAGGATCGCCATGGATCTCGGAGTGCACCTCATCAGCTTCACGTTCCCGGGCGGGGCGGCGGCGATCGGCCCGACGCTGGCCGCGGCGGGCCGGGCGGCCGAGGACGCCGGGGTGGCCAACCTGTCGGTGATGGACCACTACCTGCAGATGGAGGGCATGGACCTGGGCGGTCCGCTGATGCCCATGCTGGAGGGGTACACCACGCTGGGCTTCCTGGCCGCCAGCACCCGCACCACCACGCTGCAACTGCTGGTCACCGGCGTGACGTACCGCCACCCGGGGCTGCTCGCGAAGATCGTGACCACGCTGGACGTGCTGTCCGGCGGGCGGGCCGTGCTCGGCATCGGCGCGGCCTGGTACGACCGCGAGCACGCCGCCTACGGGGTGCCGTTCCCGCCGGTCGCGGAGCGGTTCGAGCGGCTGGAGGAGACGCTGCGCATCGTGCGCCAGATGTGGAGCGACGACGACGGCCCGTTCGAGGGGCGGCACTACCGGCTCGCGGAGACGGTCAACTCGCCGCAGGCGCTGTCCGTTCCGCACCCGCCCATCATGATCGGCGGCGGGGGCGAGAAGAAGACGCTGCGCCTGGTCGCGAAGTACGCCGACGCCTGCAACCTGTTCGCCGGGCCGGGCAGCGCCCCGGAGGAGATCGCGGCGAAGCTCGACGTGCTCAAGCGGCACTGCGAGCGCGAAGGCACCGACTACGACCGCATCCGCAAGACGATCGCCTGGTCTGCGCCGATCACCCCGGACGCGGCCGGCGGAGCCGAGTTCGTCGCGTCGCTGGAGCCGTACGCGAAGCTGGGCGTCACGCAGGTGCACGTCATGCCGTACACGGCCGAGCCGGTGGCCTTCCTGGACGGGCTCGGCGAGCACGTGGTGGGCCGGCTGAAGCAGCTGTGAGCCCTCAGCCGAGGCCGAGCAGCGGCGGGACCTGCGCCATCGCGGTGACCACGTGCTCGGCCCCGGCGGCGTGCAGCGTGTCCGCGGAGGCCAGCGCGGCATGCCCGATCACGGTCATGCCCGCCGCCCGGCCGCCGCGCACCCCGAACGGGCTGTCCTCGATCAGCACGCAGTCCGCCGGGTCGACCCCGATCCGGTCGGCGGCCAGCAGGAACAGGTCGGGCTCGGGCTTGCCCCGGGCGACCATCGACGCGCTGTAGAGGTGCTCGCCGAAGTAACCGGCCAGCCCGGTGACCCGCAGCCGGAAGGCGATCTCCGGCGGCGTGCCGCTGGACGCCACGCACACCGGCACCGCCGCCGCGCGCAGCAGGTCCAGCAGCTCGCGTACGCCGTCGACGGCGGTCAGCTCGGTGTGCTGGCGGGCCAGCACTTCGCGCTCGTATTCGGCGGGCAGGTCGAAGCCGAGCGGGCGGCCGAGTTCGCGCTCGACGTCGGCGACGCATTCGAGGGTGGCCCGGCCCATGTAGCGCTCGATGCTCTGCTCCAGCGTCGTGGGCAGGCCCGCCCGGGTGACCAGCTCCGCGAAGACCGCGTTGTTGATGATCTCCGAGTCCACCAGCACGCCGTCGCAGTCGAACACCACCGCTTTGATCACCCGTACAGGCTGCCACGGTCGGGTGTGCTGTTGCTCCCCGGGTGTGATCGCGGTGTCGCCAAATGGACAAATCGGATGTTACGCCTGCGCGGTCCGGTGGATCATCCACGGCAACGACCCAGTGCGCGGAGGTACGCCATGTCCCGTCAGCTGACCCGCAGATCCGTGCTCGCCGCCGGGCTGGGCCTGGCCGCCGCGCCGCTGCTGCCCGCACACCGGTCGGCCGCCGCCGAACCCCCGCTGCGCGTCGGCGTGCTGGCCGCGCGCACCGGCGGCCTCGTCGAGTACGGCCGCCAGCACCTGCTCGGCGCGCAACGGCGGGCCGACGGGCTGAACGGCGCGGCCGGGCACGGCGGCACGCACCCCGCCGCGCAGCTCGAACTGCTGCTCCAGGACGTCGGCGACACCCCCGCGACCGCACGCGAAGCCGTGTCCCGGCTGCTCGATCGGGGCGTGCACGCCATCGTCGGGCCGCCCGCCGGCTGGCTCGACGACGCCGTCACCGGCACCGCGCAGGCCGCCTGCACCCCGCTCGTGCTCCCGGCCATTGGCCCGGCCCCGTCGTCGCCGTACGCCTTCCGCAGCGCGCCCACCGACGCGCAGGTGCACCGGGCGCTGCTCGCCGCGATGACGGCAGGCGGCCAGCGCACCGCCGGGGTGCTCCGGCTCGACGCGCGTGACACCCCGGCACTGCGGGACGCGCTCGCCGCCGAGGCGGCCGGGCAGGGTGCGCGCATCGTTTCCACCGAGACGGTGCCGCTCGACGGCACGGGCCTCGCGGACAAGGTGAAGGCCCTGCTGGCGGCGACCCCCGAGGCGCTGCTGCTGGACCTGCCCGCGCCCCTGGCCGCCGCGGCCGCCGCAGCCGCGAAGACCGCCGGCTGGACCGGACCCGTGCTGTCCACACCGGACGCCGCGTCTGCGACGTTCCACCAGCTCGCGGGCGAGGCCGCGGCGGGCGTTCGGGCGGTCAGCCCGTGGCTGCCGGTGGCCGCCGAGGCTCCGGAGGCGCTGGCGAACTGGTCGAGCGTGCGCCGGTTCGCCGCCGAGCTGGGCACCGCGCCCGCCCCGTCCGCCGGGTACGCCGCCGACGCGGTGACCCTGCTGCACCAGGCGTTCCTCGGCCACCGCGACAAGATGGCCGCCCGCGACCAGCTCGAACGCGCCTGCTGCGTCGGTGTCACCGGCGTGTTCAACCTGACCACCGACGACCACGCGGGCCTGGCCCCCGACGCCCTCACCGTGCTCACCTCCCGCGCGGGATCCTGGACGACCCTGCCGCCGGCACCGTGACCACGCCCGTGGGCGGCCCGCGCCTGGCGCACAATGGCGGCATGCCGGATGACTCCGCTGCGCCCGCAGCCGTCGAGGAGGAGTGCCTGCTGTGCCGGCCCGCCGACGCGGACAGGTTCTTCGAACGCCGGCGAGTGTGGGAGGACGAGCACTGGCGGCTGTCGGTGGTGCTCCGGGGCGCGGTCGCGGGGTTCGCGCACCTGGAGCCGCGCAGGCACATCCCGTACATCGCCGACCTGGCCGGTCCTGAGGCGGCGACGCTCGGGCCGGTGCTGGCCCGGGCCACCGCGGCGGTGCGCGAGGCGACCGGAGCGGACAAGGTCTACGTGTCCGTCTTCGGTGACCGGGTGCCGCACCTGCACTTCAACCTTGCCCCGTTCCACCCGGGCGGCCCGCTGGTCGGCGGTGCGGGTCAGGTGCGGGCCGATGCGCCCAGGCTCGACCGGGGCGCGCACGAGGCCGCTGCGGCGTCGGTGCGCCGAGTGCTCGGCGGCTGAGGGGCGGTCGTCGCGACTGCGCCCCGCATGACGCCGGCACCGGCCGGTCGCGGATGAAGATCTGTTTTTGTGGACGCTAGCTGCCCCTATAACGGCACCTAGCGTCCACAAAAACAGATCTTGCGGTGGTTGGCGGCGACGCCCGGCGACCAATGGGGCATTTTGGTAATTTTGCGAATTCTTGTCCGGTTTACGCTTTTTGTCGGTAGCGTCAGGGCAGCCCGACCTTCCCCTAGCAGTGGAGAACCCATGCGCCGCACCGTGCGACGTGGTCTCTTGTTGCTGACCACGGCCACCGTCCTCGTCCTCGGCTGGCCCGGCGCCAGTGCGCAGGCCGCCGCCTACCTGAGCCACCGCACCACCGTCGACATCTTCCGCGACGCCGGGATCTCGATCTGGTCCAGCGGCAGGTGCTCCGATCGCGACAACCCGAACTGCACCTCGTTCGAGCGCATCCGGCGGAGCACCGTCGACGGCCTGCTCACCCTGCGCAAGGCCAGCAAGTGCGACCTGCGGGTCACCGGCGGCACCGAGACCGGCCACGGCTCCGGCACGTACACCCACTGGAACGGCTGGAAGATCGACATCAGCAAGTACGACTGCGTCGGCCGCTACATCAAGCGCTACTTCCGCTACGTCGGCTATATCAAGGGCTGGGGTTACCAGTACAAGGCCCCGTCCGGGAACGTCTACACCGACGAGGGCAACCACTGGGACATCCTGTACTACAGCTGCGGCGGCTGCTCCGACGACGACGCCGACCTGGCCCCGAGCCCGTCGCCGAAACCGAGCCCGTCGCCGTCGCCGTCGCCGTCGGCGAAGCCCAGCCCGTCGGCATCGGCATCGGCATCGGCGAAGCCGAGTCCGTCGGCGTTCCCGAGCCCGTCCACGCCAACGCCCTCGGCTGCCCCCGCCCTGCCACCCTCGGCCGCTGCGTCCGCGTCCGCCCCGCCGAGTCCGTCGGCGGCAGCCCGGCCCAGCTCGTCGGCATCGGCCCTGCCGAGCGCGTCCGCTTCGGCGCAGCCCAGCGTCGCCGCGCAGCCCAGTGCGACCGCTGCCCAGCCGGGCCTGGCACCGCCGATCCTGGCCCCGTCGGCAAGTCCTTCGGCCACGCCGTCCGCGACGCCGTCGGCGGCACCGTCGGCATCGGATGGAGGCGTCCCGGTCGCACCGTCCGCCGTCGCGGGTCAGGCGGCGCTGGAGTCACCGCTGGCACTGCCCCCGCCTCCGCTGCGCGAGCCGGTGCCGCAGCCGACGAAGCTGCTGCGGGCCGTGGACCCGGAGCCGCGTACGCCGCCCGCGACCATGAACCCGGCGGAGGTCGACGCCCCGCTCGGCTGAGCGGCGGCCGGGCCGTCCGCGGGGGAGAGCCGCCGCGGACGGCCCGGTCAGCCCTTGACGTAGGAGAACTTCTCCGCGATCCGGCCGTCGCGGATCCGGATGACGTCAACGCCGCGCACGTGCCCGGTGCCCCAGCCGTAGCGCCACCGCTGCACCACCAGGTCACCGGCGATGGTCAGCTCCTCGATGTCGAACCGGCCTTCGAGCTGCTCGAACACCGGCCGCCAGGCCTCACGCACCTCGTCGCGCCCCTCGTGCCGGCGGCCGTCCGGGGCGGGGTTCGTGCTCTCGAACACCACGTCGGCCGTGCACAGGTCGAGTGCGGCTTCGAGGTCGTGGTCGTTCCAGGCGTCGTTGAACGCGCCGACCAGCGCGGGTGTGTCCATGGCGTCGACGATAGGGCCGCGTGCGGCACGGGATGTCGAGGCCGGGCCGCGCGCCGGTGCCGGGTTCCGGACATGAGCCGCGCGCCGGTCCTGTGGCCCAGCGACCGGCGCGCGGAGTTCGGGTCGTCAGGCGGTGAAGCCCGCGAACAGGATCGACGCCAGGCCGAGGCCGATGGCGAGGTTGGCCAGGGTCGCACCGCCGAACACGGCGACCGGCCGCCAGCCCGCCTCGCGCAGGGCGCTGACGCGCAGCTGCAGGCCGATGCTGACGAAGGCGAGGATCAGGAACCAGGTGCGCAGGTCGTTGATGACCCCGATGTGGGCCTTGGCTTCGGCCGCGCTGACGGTGCCGGCGTACCAGGTGCCGATGGCGGAGGCGGCGATGAAGCCGAGCACGAACTTGGGGAAGCGGTCCCACAGCTGGCGCAGGCCGGGGCGCTGCGCGTCGGCGTCCTTCTCGACCTTGAACGCGAAATACGCGGTCAGCGCGACCGCGACGATGCCGATCAGCGCGTTCTGGGTGGCCTTGACGATGGTGGCGATCTGCAGGGTCTGCTCGCCCGCGATCGCTCCGGCGGCGGTGACCGCGGCGGTGGTGTCGATGTTGCCGCCGATCCAGGCTCCGGCGACGGCGGGGCTGAGCCCGAACACGTCGGCGAGCCAGGGCAGCAGGAAGATCGAGGGCAGCGCGAAGATGATGACCAGGCTGGCCGCGTACGCGAGCTGCTCGCGCCTGGCCCGCACGGCTCCGGCGGCGGCGATGGCGGCGCTGACGCCGCAGATCGACACGGCGGCCGACAGCAGGGCGCGCAGTTTCTCGTCGAGGCCGAGCAGGCCGCCGAGATACCAGGTGATCAGGAAGACGCTGCTGATCAGGAGAATGGCCTGGCCGATCGCCGGCCCGGCGGCCTTGACGATCAGGCTGAGGTTGATGGACGCGCCGAGCAGCACCAGGCCGGTCTTGATGAAGAACTCGGTGCGCACCGCGTCGGCGATGCGCTCGCGCAGCCCCGCGTAGTAGACGATCACGTTGCCGATCAGGCCGAGCGCGATCGCGTAGATCGGGTATTCGACGGCGGCGGCGAACTTCTCCAGGCTGGTGCCCTTGGCCGCGGCCGGGACGGTGTCCTCCAGGTAGCGGGCCACCGAACCGAGGACGAGCACGATGAGCACGCCGAGGACGAGCCACGGCCAGGTGCGGGCGGGTCGCTCGGCAGGCGGCGCGGCGAGCTCGGAGTCGGTGGCGACCATCAGGGCACCAGGCCCGTCGGGATGACGCCGGTCAGCACGAGCGCGACCAGGAGCAGGCCGACGGCGGTGGCCAGCCAGTCCTCGTTGAGCGCGGCGCGCAGGGCGCGGGCGACGGCGTTGGAGTCGGTGGCGGTCTGCTGCGGGGTCAGGTCACTCATGGCGTACGCCTTTCGGGCTGGAGGTGGCGACGGAGTTCATTCTATACAAGGCCGGTAGGATTAGTCGAGATTAGATTTCTCGCCTGGTCACGGGGCTGCGCCCCTGCTGTTGTAGCAGCAGGGGCGCAGCTTTGATCCGATTTGCAGTGATTGGCTACAGCGGTTCGAGCCAGATGTTGCGGAACCTGGGGTTCGCCCCCGCGTCCCCGTGGTCCTGCAGCCGCAGCGGGCCACCGGACGCGCCCTCCGGCGCACCGGCACCGGTCGGCCCGTTGATCGTGATGTCGTTGTGCACCACGAACCCGTTCCACACCACGGTCACCCGGGCGTCGGCGATCTTGTTGCCGGAGCCGTCGAAACGGGCCGCCCGGAACACGATGTCGTACGACTGCCAGGTCTCCGGCGCGCCCGCCGCGTTCACGGTGGCGGCCGCCTTGGTGTAGATCGCGCCCGCCTCGGTGTTGTCCAGCGCGGTGTCGCCATACGAGTCCAGCACCTGCAGCTCGTACCGGTCCTGCAGGTAGATGCCGCTGTTGCCGCGCTGCTGGCCGGTGACGTTGGCCGGGTAGAGCGGCTCGTACCACTCCACATGCAGCTTGAAGTCGCCGAACGCCTGCCGGGACCGGATGTCGCCGCCCAGCGACTCCAGCGAGCCGCCGGAGAACGGCCACGTCGCCGCGCCGCCGCTGGAGTTCTGCCACGACGCCACGTCGTCGCCGTCGAACAGCTGGATGCGCTGGCCGCTGCCGGCCGCCGCCCAGCGCTGGCTGAGCACCCCGGCGGGCTGCCAGATGTGCAGCTGGGTGCCGTCGGCGGAGCTGCCCGACAGCGCGTCGAGCACCTTGCCCGACTGGGGGTTGAGGATCGTGCCGTCCGGCTGCGGCTGCCAGACCTGCGAGCCGGTGCCGTTGCAGTTCCACAGCTGCACCTTGGTGCCGTTGGCGGTGCCCGCGTTGTCGACGTCCAGGCACTTGCCCAGCGCCTGGTAGGTGCTGCCGACCCGGCTCCAGCGCTGCGCGGCCGAGCCGTTGCAGGTGTACAGCTGGATCTTCGTGCCGTTGGCGGTGCCCGCGTTGTCGACGTCGACGCACTTGCCGCCGATGCCGACGATCGGCCCGGCCCCGCCGGTCAGCGTGAGCGCGTCGAGGTTGACGTGCCCGGTGTCGCCGCTGTCGTACTTGATCGCGATCGTGTTCGCGCCCGCGTTGAGCACGACGCTCTCGGTGATCGTCGACCAGGTGTCCCAGTTGCCGGTGTTGCCCATGGTCACCTGGCGCTGCTTGACGCCGTTGACGTACAGGCTGACGGTCTTCGGCCCGACGAACGGGTTCGGCCCGTTGCTGTAGCGCACCGCCGCCTGGTAGGTCCCGGCCGTGCCCGCCGTCACCGTGAACGTGGTGGTCGCGCCCAGCGTGCCGTACCCGGCGACGAAGCCGGTGCCGGTGTAGCCGGTGTGGTCGGTGGCGACCGTCGCGCCACCGGTGCGGGCCGCCGACTCGGCCTGGTAGATCCCGTCCGAGGGGGGCGGGGTCTGGCCAGGGATGGCGTTGAGGGTGTACCAGGCCTCGGTGCTCCACAGCGAAGCGCCGGTGCTGGAGGTGAACGGGCGCGGCGAGCGGATGTGCACCACCCGCCCGGCCAGCCGGCCGTCGACTGCCAGCGTCACCTTCTTGCCGTCGGCGGACAGCGTCGCCGAGGTCACGGTCAGCGTCTGCTCGTCGAGCTTCGGGCCGCCGTAGTCGGCCGTGGCCTGGTAGCGCCACTGCTTGAGCTTGTACGCCGAGGCCAGGCTCGCCGCCGTCGCCGCCGACAGGGGCTGGGTGTACTCGATCTCGAACCCGGCCCCGGTGGCCCGCACGGCCAGGATGTCGAAGACCGACGTGCTGTTCGGGGTCAGCTTCTGCAGGCCGTAGGTCAGCTTGCCGGACTGGCCCCAGTTGCCGCCCGCGCCCAGGCCGCCGAGGTAGATCGCCCCGTCGGGGCCGATGTTGACCTCGGAGACACCGGCCTCCAGGCCCTGCGTCATCCGGAACAGCGCGCCCTGGTACTCCCCGTTGACCTTCTCCACGAACGCCCGCTGCAGGCCGCCGTAGGTCACGTCGCCGATCACGAACTGCCCGGCGTACACGCCGCTGGGCAGCAGGATCGGGGTGCTCGGCGAGTTGGCGATCTCGTTCTGCGGCATCCACAGCACCGGCGGGGTCACCGGCGCGGTGTCGAACGGGCCGGCCGGGGTGGTGTAGTGGTTGAAGAAGCGGCCCTGCTTGATGTGCAGCAGCTTCGACGAGGGCAGCCAGCCGCCCTGGTTGTCGGTGACGAAGACGCCGTTCTCCGGACCCCACCCGATGCCGTGCGGGGTGCGCAGGCCGCCCGCGACGTAGGAGATCGCGCCGGTGGCCTTGTTCACCTTGATCGTGGTGCCGCGGTTGGTCGCGGGCTGCGGCACGGTGGTCGCGCCGCCGTAGTTGATCGACACCGACAGGTTCAGGTAGAAGAACCCGTCGGCGTACAGCAGGCCGAACGCGAACTCGTGGAAGTTGCCGCCGAACGGCCAGGTCGCGATGGTGTTGTACTGGTCGGCCACGTCGTCGCCGTTGGTGTCGAGCAGTTGCGTCAGCCGCTGCTTCTCGGTGACGTAGACGACGCCGTCGACCACCTTGAGGCCCATCGGCTCCTTGAGGTTGCCGGCGATCTTCTTCGTGGTCACGTTGCCGGGGCTGGTCGCCCCGCCGGTGTTGGCCAGCACGAAGACCTCACCGGCCTGCGACGTGCCCGACTGGTCGGTGCCGCCCCAGGTGCAGATGACCAGCCGCCCGTCGGGCAGCCAGTCCATGCCGGTCACCTTCGGCTGGAACGTGCCCGGCCGCAGGTTGGTCAGCGTGTACCCGGGGTGCACGCCGGTCAGCGGGAGGCCGTCGCCGGGGGAGTCGGCCACGCCTTCGCACTCCTTGCGGCCCGGCGCGGTCACCCGCACCACGCCCGCGTCGGTGCTCAGCGCCGAGTTCGGCACCAGCGTGAACGTCGACGAGCCCGGCGTACGCCACTCCAGCGTGAGCTGCTGGCCGCCGGTGCGCTCGAAGTAGTCGATGCGCAGCGCGTGGTAGCCGGTGGTCAGATTGACCGTGCCCTCCATGGCGGTCGCGCCGTGCAGGCCGTCGTGGTTGACCACCATCGCGCCGTCGATCATCAGTTCGGAGCCGTCGTCGCTGGTGAGCCGGAAGGTGTACGCGCCGGCCGTGGTGATGTTGACGTTGCCGAGCACCTGGGCGAGGAACAGGTCCTCGAACCCGAAGTCGGCCGCGGTGGTCCAGTTGACCGTCGGCATCAGCTTGTCGACGTTCGGGGTCTGGCCCGGCTTGAGGACGCAGATCTCGTTGAGCGGCACCTGGAGGTCGAACACGCGCAGGGTGACGCCGGGTTCCTGGGTCGGGATCGCCGCGGCGGGCGCTGCCCATACCCCGCCCGCGAGGGCGAGTGCCAGGGATACCAGCACGGGACCGCGAATTCGGCGTAGCAGTCGTCTGCCCATCGTTGCTCCTGGGGGAGGAGAGAGGTGGCCGTGCCCGGGTGGTCATCGACGCCGACGATTAACACACCAGAAACATCGGAGGGTGGATCGAGACATTAGACGCTTTCGATAGCGCTGTCCATATCTTTCGATCAGTACTGCAAAAGTTCTTGCCGTATCTACGAAAGTCGCCGGGCGCGGTATCGCAGAGCGGCCTCCCGGGTGGCCGTATGCACTGCTCGCGCCAGTCGCGATCCCCACTCCGAACGCGGCCCGCAGAACGGGACCTCTTCGCCCGCCTCCCGCGCGGCCACGCATACCGCGTCGGTGGGCGTGCCCGAGGCGTCGAACCCGGCGTCGAGCAGTGCCTGCACCTTCGCCTCGGTCGCGGTGGCCACCGCGTTGACCATCGCGCCGGGCGACAGCGCCACCGGCAGCGCGACGACGATGTTGACGGTGCCCGGGACGGGCGCGGCCCTGCCCGGCGCGGGCTTGGTCGCCGCGGGTGGTGCGATCGTCCTGCGTGTGGTGGACGCTGTGGCTGGTGCGGTTGCCGTGGGGTCCGCGGCCCAGCCGCACACGCCGATCCCGGCCGTGACCAGTGCCTCGACGCCGCCGTCGGTGGCGAAGGCGCCCTCGGTCACTCGGGCGGCCGTCATCAGGCCCACGCCGCGCCCGGTCATGCCGTGCCGCTGGGCGATCTCGGCCAGGTGCCGGTCCGGGTCCAGGCGGCTGTACCCGTGGCCGACCTGGGCGTTGAGTACCCATGCTCGGGGGCCCGTGCCGCCGCCGAGCACCGCGCTGGAGATCATCTGCCAGCCGTCGCCGGCCCGCCACAACAGCGCCGGCCAGGCGCCCGACGCGTCCTCGTGCTGGACCAGCAGGGCGCGTAGTAGCGCGGCGTCGGGATGGGGGATCGGCACACGGCACCCTAACGCGGTCGCCGACCCCGCCGCGCCGGAGGCGACTTGCGTCGACGTTGGCCTATCTCATCGAATTCGATCTGCGCCCAGTCGATGTAATAGGCCAACGTCGATCGCTGGCGGGGCGGGCGGCCGTCGCGGGAGTGGTCGGCGGCGCGGTGCCGGCAGGCAGCGCGGTGCCGCGGGCGGGCCACCAGTTGGCGCGGCCGAGCAGGGACATCACGGCGGGCAGCAGCAGCCCGCGGACCACCGTCACGTCCAGCAGCACCGCGACGGCCATGCCGACGCCGATCTCCTTGACCGCGATCAGCTCGCCCAGCGCGAAGCCGAGGAACACGATGCCGATCGACACCGCGGCAGCGGTGACCACGGGACCGGTGGCGGTGATCCCGGCGAGCACGGCCCGGTCGCCGGCGGCGCGGGAGTCGCCGCTACGGCGCGCCCACTCCTCCCTGATCCGGGCCAGCAGGAACACCTCGTAGTCCATGGACAGGCCGAAGATGAACACGAACAGCAGCAGGGGCGTCGTCAGGTCCAGCGCACCCCAGGGCATGAAGCCGAGCAGGCCCGACCCCCAGCCCCACTGGAACACCGCGACCAGCACACCGAGCGTGGCCACCATCGTCAGCAGGTTCATCAGCAGCGCCTTCACTGGCACCACCAGCGAGCCGGTGAGCAGGAACAGCAGCAGGAACGTGGCGGCCACGACGACGGCGAGCGCGACGGGCAGCCGGTCGCCCGTGGCGTCCTTCACGTCGACGAGTTGCGCGGCGGGACCGGCCACCAGCACCGGCACCGTGGTGTCGAGCGCGCGCAGGTCGCGTACCAGCTGCTGGGTGCGCTCGCCCGCGGCCGGGCCCGGCAGCTCCACCTCGGCGACGACGGCCTGCGGCGGCACGTTCTCGCGCAGGTCCACATCGGTCACGCCGGGCAGGGCGCGGATCCGGGCCAGCAGCGACTGCACCGCCGGATCGGCGGCCCCGGCCTCGATCACCACGGGCACCGGCTGGGGATACTTCGTGGCGAAGTGGCGCTCGTACGCCTCGTACGCCTGCCGGGACTCGCTGCTCGCGGGCAGTGAGCGGGCGTCGGAGTCGGCCAGGTTCACGTGCAGCAGCGGCACGCCCAGCGCGAGCAGGGCGGCGCTCACCGCCAGCGCGACCGCGGCAGGCCGGCGCTGCGCGAACGCCGCGGAGCGGGCCAGCGGCCCCGGGCCGCGCCGGGCGGGCCGCCGCCCCACCCCGGTCCGGGTGCCCGGCGCGGGGATGCGCCGGTGCGCGACCGCGATCAGCGCGGGCACCAGCGTCAGGCCGGTCGCGGTCGCCAGCAGCACGACCAGCGCGCCGCCCAATGCCATCGCGGCCAGCAGCGGATCGGCGAACACGAACAGGCCCGCCAGCGCGACCCCGACCGCCAGCCCCGACACCAGCACGGCCCGCCCGGCGGTGGCCACCGTCCGGGCCAGCAGGTCCGGGATCGGCGCGCGCGGGTCGGCGGCCCGCTCCTCGCGGAACCGGGCCACGATCAGCAGGCTGTAGTCGACGGCCAGGCCCAGGCCGAGCAGGGTCACCACATTGACCGTGTAGTCGCTGACGCCGATCGCACCGGCCAGGCCGGTCAGTGCGAGCAGCGTCCCGGCGACCGTGGCCAGCGCGGCGCCCATCGGCAGGCTGCCCGCGGCCAGGCCGCCGAGCATCACGATCAGCGCGCCGCACAGCACGACCAGCGCTACCGACTCGCCGAGCGCGGCGTCTGCGATGGCCTGGTCGCCGAAGTCGCGTTCAGCGAGCAGCTTGCCGCCGACCAGCACCTCGGGCACGGCGACCCGGTGCAGCGCCGCGCTGACCTGGTCAGCCACGGCGAGCGCCGCGTCGTCGTCCAGCGCCGGAGCCAGCTCGACCACGACCAGGGAGCTCTGGCTGTCGGCCGTGATCTGCGCCGAACCGGCGGTCCACGGGTCGGTGACCTTGACGACGCCCGGGATCGCCCGGATCTCGAACATGATCTGGGTGGCCTGGTTGACCAGGTCCGTGGCGAAGAAGTTGCGCCCCGACAGCACCGCCACCACCTGCTCACCGGTCGGCGTCAACGCGTCGAGGCGGGCCTGCGCGACGGTCGAGGGCGCGCCGGGGCGCAGGTCGTCCAGTGGCTCCGTCCGGTCGTAGACCGTGCCGCCGAAGGCCGCCCCGCACAGGGCGATCCCGGCCCAGACCGCGATCACGGCGTACCGCCCCCGGGCCGTGAGCCGACCGAGCCGTGCGAGCATCGCGTCCTCCAAGGCGTGACCATGCCGATCTTTCGATCGCCGGAGGTCATGAAATACCGCCGACCGTCCGAACGCAACAGGCTCGTGGCGGGGGACTGTTCACCACGACCGCCCGTTGGTACGTTCTCGCGCATGCCGATCGCCCGTGCGCTGCGCGCCCTCACCGCCGGCTGCGCCCTGGCGGGCGTGGTGCTGCTGCTGGTGGACACCGGCGGCGACGCGGGCATCGCGGTGTACTTCACAGTGCAGAGCAACCTGATCGTCGCGGCCGTGTTCGGGCTCGCCGCGTTCGGCCGGGGCGACGTGCGGCTGCGCGGGGCGGCGACGCTCTACATCGCGATCACCGGCACCGTGTACCACCTGGTGCTGACGAATCCGGCCAGCCCGTTCTTCACCGCCGACCCGGGTGCGGAGACCGTGCACAACCTGCTGCTGCACACGGCCACGCCGCTGCTCGCGGCCGCCGACTGGCTGCTGGTCAACCGCGACCGGGTGCGCTGGTGGCACGCCGGGGCCTGGCTGGCCTACCCCCTGGCCTACCTGGCGTTCGCACTGGCACGCGGCGCGATCACGGGCCGGTACCCGTACCCCTTCATCGACGTGGCGGCGCTGGGTTACGGCGCGGTCGCGGTCAACGCCCTGGTCTTCTCGGTCCTGTTCTTCCTGCTCGGCCTGCTGCTGATCGGGCTCGGCGAACTTGCCCGCCGCGCCCGGCGCGCTCCGGCGGTCGAGCAGATCAGCTGACGGTCGCCGTCACCATGCCCGTCGTGCCGAGGGAGACCTGCGCGACGACCTGAGCACGTCGCGATCTTGACGGCCTGTAGTCACCGGGACGACCGGAAACCGTCAAGATCGGAGGGTCAGGGTGGCTGAGGCGAGTTCGGTGCGGTTGCGTACGCCGAGTTTGCGGAAGATGTTGCCGAGGTGGAACTCGACCGTCTTGGCCGAGACCCCCAGTTGCGCCGCGACCTCCCGGTTGCTGAGGCCGCTCGCGACGGCATGGGCGACCCTGGCCTCGGCCTCGGTCAGCTGCGGTCCGTCGAACGGGTCCGGTCGCGGTTCGGCCGCGGCGGGCCGTGGATCGTCCGGCGCAACCCGCGCTTCGGACCGGGTCGGTTGCGGCTCGGCGGATCGGGGTGCGGGGATGCGGGGCACACCGACCGGGCCGCCCGGCACGCCGAGGCGCTGCAGGTCGGCCATGACTCGGGCGAGCAGGCCGGCCGCGCCGATCGTGGCGTACCCGGTGCAGGCGGCCTCCAGCAGCCGTACCGCGTCGGCGCGGCGGCCGAGCCGGGCATGCTGTGCGCCCAGCAGCCAGGCCATCCGGGGCCGGGAGAGCCGCTCCACGGGCCGGTTCAGCCCGACCAGGGACGTCTCGAAGCGGGCCATCGCCTCCGGGTCGGCTGGCTGGGCGATCCAGGTGCGCCAGGCGGGCAGCGCGGGTGCGCCGGGCCAGCCGAGCGGCGGATCGGGCATCCGGGCCAGCAGCGCGGCGGCGGCCTCGGGGCGGCCGTGCAGGGCGTAGTGGGTGGCCAGTTCCCAGCGGTGCTCGAAGATCAGGCCCGAGTTGGCCCCGACCACGGTGCCGACCAGATACTCCAGTACGCCCAGCCAGGCGTCGGTGTCGCCCGCGGCCAGGTGCAGCGCGGCCGCGCACTCGGCGATGTGCGCCGCGACCCAGGCCGACCCGGACCGCGCCGCGAGGTCGCGGGACTGCGCCAGGCAGGCGGCCGAGGCGGTCAGGTCCCCGCACATCGCTTCGATCTTGATCAGCCAGGAGGCGGCCTCGGCCTCGACATCGATCCGTCCTGCCGCGCCGGCCAGCCGCCGCGCCTCGTGCAGCCCGGCCCGGCCGCGCAGCAGGTCGCCGCTCCAGGCGTCGCCCAGCGCGAGCATGGACGCCAGCCGCGCCCGGCGGGCGGGGTCGGCGTCGGCCTGGGCAACGAAGGGGGCGAAGCGCGGCCGGACCTCCTGCGGACGCATCAGTTGCAGCGTGCAGATGAGCGCGCATTCCAGGTAGAGCGAATCGGTGTGCAGGCGGTGCGTCTCGGTGAGCCGCAGCGCCGTCTCCAGGTGCCGGGTGGCGTGCGGCTTCCTGGTGCGTACGCCGACGACCCCGGCGACGGTGTGGAACAGCACCTCGGTCTGCGGCCGGGCCGGGTCGGAGCGCAGCGCGGCGAGCCGGTCGGCCAGCGGCCTCAGGACGGTCGCGTCCGCGGTGCGGGACATGCTGAAGAACGCCTCGGCGATCAGCCGGGCGGCGGCCACCGGCTCGCCGGCTCGCCGGGCGTCGGCCAGCAGCCGATCGGCATCGACATCGAAGAACACGCGCACAGAGTAGTGGGGTCGTACCAGGGAAATCCCCAGGTGGAGAGGGGGTGCGAGTGGCGGGATGCCGACAGCGGGCAGTCTGCCGGAGCGTTCGGTGCGACCGTCGCCGCATGCCTCGAAGAATCCTCAGTATCGGTACGGCGACCGTCCTGTCCGGAGTGCTCGCGATCGGCGGCGGCGTGCCCGGCGCGGCGGCCGAGGAGCGCAACCGCGAGCGGCGGGTGCTGCGCCTGTGCGACCCGACCGGCTGTTACGTCTCCTGGCGGGCCTACGACTCCGATCGCGACGGTGTGTGCGACGTGGACGAGGTCGCCGCGGGCACCGACCCGCACGACCCGGCGAGCAGGCCGCCGCTGCGGCACGTGGCGGAGCTGGCCGCGAGCCGGGCACTGCCGACGTTCGAGTACGGCGTGGGCGGTTTCGTGCTGTTCCCGGCTGAGATCATCGCCGCCCGCCAGCAGCTCGGCGTCGACCCGCTGGGCGCGTTCCCGCTGCCCGAACGCGCCGACACCCTCACCCGCCTGGGCGTCTCCGCGAAGCAGCTCGACGAGTACGGGATCTCGCTGGAGCGGGACGGCTTCTCCCTCGGCCTCGACGGGCTGACCGCCAAGCCCGGCCGGCCGGCCGGGGTCAAGCTCGGCCGCTTCGACGCGAGCCTGGTCAGCGCGGGCACGGCCAACCCGCACCTCGCGCACGGCGGCTGGCTCGGGGCCGAGCAGGCCGGCGACGGCGGCACGGTCAACCGGTACCGGGACGGCTCGACCGAGCAGGTGACCCGGGACGGCCACCACGTGCAGATCGTCTACAGCGACGAGAAGGGCCAGACCAACAGCAACTGGAACGGATTCGACGACACCCGGGTGGACGGCGCGGCGGCGGTGCGCGACATGCGCGGCGAGCGCTATCAACCCGACGGTGACAAGGAGTCGACGCACGAGGGCACCTCCCGCGACGACCTCGACGGCCCCGAGGACAGCTACTCGGGGGTGAGCGACTACCCGCAGGACGACGGCGGTTACGTCAACCCCGACGAGGCGTACGGCGGCATCGTCACCGAGGAGATGGTCGACGGGGTGCTGCGGCTGCGCGGCGCGGCGGTCGACGTGGTCCAGGGCTGGCACGCGCCCGGAACGGACGGGACGCCGGACGACGTGCGCGACCCCAGCACGATCATGCTGGTCGACGACACCGCCGGGGACCTGTACGTGCTGGTCGAGCCGACCCGGCTGGCCGCGATGCCGCTGCCGGAGGGCCGGCCCGACCTGCCGGACCCGATGGACCGGGTGCCGCCGACGCTGCCCGGCACGGGCGGCTGTGGCGGGCTCTGCTGACACCGGGGCCGGGTGGCGGTGATCGGCCGCCACCCGGCCCGGACCGCCGGGCCAGGGCGGGTGAACCGTGCCGGGGCCCTGCCCGCCCCGGCGCGGCGGCAGGCGGCGGCCCGCCCGTCCGGGGTGGACGCGACACCGAACAGGGTGCCGAGTCCGGCCTTCTTCAGCGGGCCGCCGGGACGGTCGGCGTACACGGTGATGACGGACTCGACGGTGGCTGCGTGCGCGGGGCGCTCCGGCTGGCCGGGCAGCAGGCCGGAGGCGAGGACGACGGAGGTGGCCAGCGCCGTGGCGGCCGCCACCGTGAGATGTGCGGCACGCCGTCCGGGCGGCGGGCGCCTGCGGGAGAGATACACGGGAATCCCTTTCCTGAGCGGGAGCGTGGGAGCGCTTCCAGGTCCTCGGGATTCAGCCGGGACTTGCATTTACATAGACGTTTCGAAATGTCTTCCGGAACGGCCGCGAAGGGGGACAGTGACGCACGAGCGTGACTCAGCTCGCATCCCGGGGATACCCCGTCATTCAGCTCATATTCAGGGAGCACTCTGCTGCCAGTAGCCTCGCACAGGCAGGAGTCCCGGCATGGACGTGACGGATCTGGCCCGCTGGCAGTTCGGTGTCACCACCGTCTACCACTTCCTTTTCGTGCCCCTCACCATCGGCTTGGTGTTCATGGTGGCCGCCTTCGAGACGGCCTGGGTGCGCACCGGCGACGAGAAGTGGCTGAAGCTCACCAAGTTCTACGGCAAGCTCTTTCTGATCAATTTCGCGATGGGCCTCGTCACGGGCATCGTGCAGGAATTCCAGTTCGGCATGAACTGGAGCGAGTACTCGCGCTTCGTCGGCGACGTGTTCGGCGCGCCGCTGGCCATGGAGGCGCTGGTCGCCTTCTTCCTGGAGTCGACGTTCCTCGGCCTGTGGATCTTCGGCTGGGACCGGTTGCCGAAGAAGATCCACGCGGCCTGCATCTGGGTCGTCGCGGTCGGCACGGTGCTCAGCGCGTACTTCATCCTGGCCGCGAACTCGTGGATGCAGAACCCGGTCGGCTACCGCATCAACCCGGACACCGGTCGCGCCGAGCTGACCGACATCGTCGCCGTGCTGACCAACAAGGTCGCGCTGATCACCGTGCCGCACACCGTGGCCGGGTGCTTCCTGGTCGCGGGCGGCCTGGTCACCGCGGTCGCGGTCTGGCACCTGGTGCGCCGCCCCGGCCAGGACACCGTCACGTACCGCAGCGCCGTGAAGATCGGCGCGTGGACCACCCTGGTCGCGATGGGCGCGATGCTGCTCACCGGCGACATCCAGGGCAAGATCATGACCGAGGTGCAGCCGATGAAGATGGCCGCCGCCGAGGCGCTCTACGAGTCCGAGCAGCCCGCGCCGTTCTCGGTGCTCACCGTCGGCACGCTCGACGGCAGCCGCCCGGTCTGGTCGGCGGAGATCCCGGGCCTGTTGTCGTTCCTCGGCACCGGCAGCTTCGACGGTCGCGTCGAGGGCATCAACGACCTGCAGGCCGAGTACGAGCAGAAGTACGGCCCCGGCGACTACTCGCCCAACATCCCGCTGACCTACTGGACGTTCCGCTTCATGATCGGCCTGGGCTCGGCCGCGGCGCTGCTGGCGCTGTGGGCGCTGTGGTCGATCCGGCGCGGGCGCACGCCGACGAACCGGTGGCTGGTGCGCACGCTGCCGCTGCTGCCGCTGCTCCCGCTGGCGGCCAACTCCACCGGCTGGATCTTCACCGAGATGGGCCGCCAGCCGTGGGTGGTGTTCGGCGAGCTGAAGACGGCCGCCGCCAACTCGCCCAACGTCGGCGCGGGCGAGCTCATCACGTCGCTGGCCGTCTTCACCCTGGTGTACGGAGTACTGGCGTTCATCGAGGTGCGGCTGCTGCTCAAGTACGCCCGTGCCGGGCTGCCCGACGTCACCCCGCCGCCGGTGGCCGAGTCCGACGAGGACCGCCCGCTGGCCTTCGCGTACTAGGAGAGGTGCGCCATGGAACTGACCACCCTGTGGTTCCTGCTGATCGCGGGACTGTTCGTCGGCTACTTCGTGCTGGAGGGCTTCGACTTCGGCGTGGGCATGCTGGTGCCCGTGCTGGGGCGCGACGACCGGGAGCGCCGGGTCGTCATCAACACCATCGGGCCGCTGTGGGACGGCAACGAGGTCTGGCTGATCACCGCGGGCGGGGCGATGTTCGCGGCGTTCCCCGAGTGGTACGCGAGCCTGTTCTCCGGGTTCTACCTGCCGCTGCTGCTGATCCTGCTGGCGCTGATCCTGCGCGGGGTCGCCTTCGACTTCCGCGGCAAGCGCCCGGAGGCGGCCTGGCGGCGGCGCTGGGACTGGTGCATCGTCTTCGGCTCGGCGGTGCCCGCGTTCGTGTGGGGGCTCGTGTTCGCCAACGTGGTGCGGGGAGTGCCGCTGGATGCGGGCCACAACTACGTCGGCGGCGTGCTCGACCTGCTGAACCCGTACGCGCTGCTGGGCGGGGCGACCATGGTCGCGCTGTTCCTCACCCACGGGGCGATCTTCATCGCGCTGAAGACCAGCGGCGACATCCGGCGGCGGGCGAATGTGCTGGCCGGGCGGGCCGGCCTCGGGGCGGCCGCGCTGGCGGTGCTGTTCCTCGGGCTAACGGTGGCGCACCGGGGCGGTACGGCGGCCGTGGTGCTGTCGGTGCTCGCGGCGCTGTGCCTGGTCGGCGGGCTGATCGCGAACCGGCTGCCGGCCCGCGGTGGCGAGGGCCGCCGCGAGGGCTGGGCGTTCGCGGGCACCGCGGCGGCGGTCGCGCTGGCCGTGGCGTCGCTGTTCGCCGGACTGCACCCGTACGTGCTGCCGTCGACCGTCGAGCCGGCCGTCAACAGCCTCACCGTGCTCAACGCGGCGTCGTCGGCGTACACCTTGAAGATCATGTCTTGGGTGGCCCTGGTGTTCGCGCCGATCGTGGTGCTCTACCAGGGTTGGACCTACTGGGTCTTCCGCAAGCGCATCGGTACACAGAACATCCCTGAGTGACCGGATGGTCAGAAAGTGTGACGGCCGTCGCTGAATCGCGCGCGAGTATGTCACACATGAATCTGCATACTCAAGTCTTTCTATGTAAGGGGGTAACAGGGTATCCATAGGGAACTCGTGGCTACCGCCACGAGAACTTTGTGGAGAGTCGGGGAGGACTCGTGAGGAAGATCCTCGCCACTGCCGGCGTGGCCGTCACCGCGGTCGCGTTCGTGGCAGTGTCAGCAACCTCGGGCGCGGCAGCGCCCGACCAGGTCGCGGCGACGCGCGCCGCGTCCGTCGGAGCCAACGCCGCGGACATCCGCTCGTCGGCGTCGGACGGTTACACCGTCGACCGCGTCCGCAAGGACGCCAACGGCGCCACCCACACCAAGTACACCCGCACCTACCAGGGTCTGCGGGTCTACGGCGGTGACTTTGTGGTGCACACCAAGGCCGGCGGCGCTTACGCCGGCGTGTCCAACGGCCTGATCGCGCCCATCTCCGTGGCGACCACCCCGAAGGTCACCGCGGCGAAGGCGCTGGAGACGGCCAAGGCCAACTTCGCCGGCACCATCACCGCCGAGCGCGGGTCGGAGCTGTTCATCGACGCCAGCACCGGTCAGGGCCGCCTGGCCTGGGAGACCACGCTGCACGGCTGGCTGGCCGACGGCCAGACCCCGTCCAAGCTGCACGTCATCACCGACGCGCAGACCGGCGCGCTCATCGGCTCGTTCGACGAGATCGAGACGGTCACCGGCACCGGCAACGGCATCTACTCCGGCAACGTCAGCATCGACACGACGCTGTCGGGCTCGACGTACCAGATGATCGACCCGGTGCGCGGCAACGGCCGCACCTGCGACATGAACAACGGCACGTCGACCTGTACGACGTTCACCGACGCGGACAACGCGTGGGGCACCGGGGCCAACTCCAACCGGCAGTCCGCCGGTGTGGACGCGCACTTCGGCGCGGCCAAGACGTTCGACTACTTCAAGAACGTGCACGGCCGCAACGGCATCTTCGGCAACGGCTCGGGCGTGCCCAGCCGGGTCCACTACGGCAACGCGTACGTCAACGCGTTCTGGGACGGCGCGCAGATGACCTACGGCGACGGCTCGGGCAACAGCCGCCCGCTCGT
>NZ_JBEZEB010000028.1:0-70881 GCF_040648615.1 Catellatospora sp. NPDC049111
ACGCCCCCCCCCTTACTCCCAAAACTATAAACCCCCCCCGCCCACAGACACCTTCTGAGGCCGCGAGTCTTTAAGAGTTGCGCCAGGTGGGGGGGCCGGGTCGGGCGGCCCGGGGTCAGCGCTTGGCGGGGGAGAGGCCCAGGGACTTGCCGACGAGGGACTCGCGGCGCAGGGCAAGGCGGTCGGCGATGGCGTTGAGGGCCTTGCCGGCGGGGGAGTCCGGACCCGCGAGCACGGCGGGGACGCCGTCGTCGCCGGCTTCGCGTACGCCGGTGTCCAGCGGGATCTGGCCCAGCAGCGGCACCGACGCGCCCGTGAGACGGGTCAGCGAGTCGGCCACGGTCTGCCCGCCGCCGGCCCCGAAGACCTCCATCTTGCTGCCGTCGGGCAGTTCGAGCCAGGACATGTTCTCGATGACGCCGACCAGGCGCTGGTGGGTCTGCAGGGAGATCGCGCCGGCGCGCTCGGCGACCTCGGCGGCCGCCGCCTGCGGGGTGGTGACGACCAGGATCTCGGCGGTCGGCAGCAGCTGGGCCAGCGAGATGGCGATGTCGCCGGTGCCCGGGGGCAGGTCGAGCAGCAGCACGTCCAGGTCGCCCCAGTAGACGTCGGCGAGGAACTGCTGCAGGGCGCGGTGCAGCATCGGCCCGCGCCAGACGACGGCGGCGTTGCCGCTGGTGAACATACCGATGGAGATGACCTTCACGCCGTGCGCCTGCGGCGGCATGATCATGTCTTCGACCTGGGTGGGGCGGCCCTGCACGCCGAGCATGCGGGGCACCGAGTGGCCGTAGATGTCGGCGTCGACCACGCCGACGGACAGGCCGCGGGCGGCCAGCGCCGCGGCCAGGTTGACGGTGACGCTGGACTTGCCGACGCCGCCCTTGCCGGAGGCGACCGCGTACACGCGGGTGCGGCTGCCGGGCTGGGCGAACGGGATGACCGGCTCGGCCGCGGCGTTTCCACGCAGCCGCTTCTGCAGGTCCTGCCGCTGGTCCGGGCTCATCACGCCGAAGTCGATCTCGACCGAGGCCACCCCGGCGACGGTCTTCGCGGCTGCCGTGATGTCGGTGCGCAAGGTGTCCTTGAGGGGGCAGCCGGCGACGGTGAGCAGGATGCGGACGTACGCCACACCCGCGTCGACCTTCACCGACTCGACCATGCCGAGCTCGGTGATGGGACGCTTGATCTCCGGGTCGTTCACGGAGCCGAGCGCGGCCAGGACTGCCTGGTCGTCGGCGTGCACAGCGGTGGACATGCGCCCATGCTACCCGCGGCATCGATCATGACCGCGGAACGCGGGGACCGGGTGGTACGCGCAACATTCTCGCAACCCGTTGCCCCGGTTCGCCCGATCGTGGGACCATCAGACGAACCAGCCGCGCGTCATGCCCCTTGCGACGCGCGGCTCTTCTTTTCCTTGCGCTCGGCTTTCTCCTGCTGGTGCCGCCGGTTCGCCGCGTCGTCCAGCTCCTCGGCCAGCTTGAGCAGCTCCGAGCGGATGTAGTCGCGGGTCGCCACCTCGTTGAGGGCCATGCGCAGCGACGCGATCTCGCGGGCCAGGTACTCCGTGTCGGCCTTCTGCGCCTGGGCGCGGCGGCGGTCCTCGTCCAGGGTCAGCCGGTCGCGGTCGGCCTGCCGGTTCTGGGCGAGCAGGATCAGCGGCGCGGCGTACGACGCCTGGGTGCTGAAGAACAGGTTGAGCAGGATGAACGGGTACGGGTCCCACTGCAGACCGAACACGCCCACCAGGTTGATCAGGATCCAGACGATCACGAAGACCGTCATGTAGACGAGGAACTTCGCGGTGCCCATGAACCGGGCGAACTTCTCCGCGAAGTTGCCGAACGCGTCGGGGTCCCAGCGGGGCAGGCGGATGGTGCGCGGCTCCCGCGGCTGGTCCAGGCGGTCGCTCATGCCTCCTCCTCGCTGCGCTCGTCGGTGGCATGCCTGCTGAGCCTGTTGATTCGCTCGCGAGGCTCGCTCATGCCTCCTCCTCGCTGCGCTCGTCGGTGACATGCCTGCTGAGCCTGCTGATTCGCTCGCGAGGCTCGCTCATGGGGTGCGATCCGCGGCGCGTTCCTGCTCCCGCCAGTCCCGCGGCAGCAGGTGGTCGAGCACGTCGTCCACGGTCACCGCGCCGACCAGCCGGTCGGTCGAGTCCACCACCGCGATCGCGACCAGGTTGTAGGTCGCCATCCGCCGGGTGACGTCGGCCAGCGGCAGGCTCGGCGACAGCGGCGTGATGTCGCGCTCCAGCACCCCGCCGAGCAGGTCGCCAGGCGGCTCGCGCAGCAGGCGCTGGAAGTGCACCACGCCCAGGTAGCGCCCGGTCGGCGTGTCGATCGGGGCACGGCACACGAACACCTGCGCGGCCAGCGCCGGGGACAGGCTCTTCTCCCGGATCCGGGCCAGCGCGTCGGCGACGGTGGCGTCCGGGGTCAGGATCACCGGCTCGCTGGTCATCATCGCGCCCGCGGTGTTCGGCCGGTACTGCATCAGGGCCCGCACCGGCGCGGACTCCTCCGGCTCCATCAGGTCCAGCAGCAGGGCCCGCTCGGTCGGCGGCAGCTCGGCGAGCAGGTCGGCGGCGTCGTCGGCGTCCATCTCCTCCAGCACGTCGGCGGCGCGTTCGCGGTCCAGCCGGGCCAGGATGTCGACCTGGGCGTGTTCGGGCAGCTCCTCCAGCACGTCGGCCAGCCGCTCGTCGTCCAGCGCCGCGGCGACCGCGTGCCGGCGCTGGTCGGGCAGGTCCTGGAGTGCGTTGGCGAGGTCGGCCGGGCGCATCTTCTCGAGCACCGACAGCAGCGCTCCGGTGCCCTGCAGCGCCCCCGCGTCGACGAGGCCGGTCAGCTCGTGCCACTCGAACTGGTGCAGCTGGCCGCGCCGGCTCAGCCGGCTGGTGACGTCGCGTACGGCGACGCGCCCGAGGTTCCACTGCCCGGCCCGGTCGGACTCCATGGCGACGTCCACCACGGTGGCGGGGGTGCCGTTGGGTGTGGTGATGCGCCGGTCGAGCAGGTCGGCGAGCACCATCAGCTCGACCGGGCCCTTCTGGAAGCGGCGCAGGTTGATGGTGCCGGAGCCGAGCACCACGCTGTCGGCGTCGATCGAGGTGACCCGGGCGATCGGCAGGAAGATCTGCCGCCGCGGCGGCATCTCCGCGACCAGGCCGACGACCGACGGCGGTCCGTCCGGGCGCAGCCGCGCGACGGCGTCACGCACCCGGCCCACCTGGTCGCCGTTCGGGTCGTAGACGGGCAGGCCTGCGAGCCGGGCGACGAAGACCCTGGTCAGCGTGGCCATATTCGCATGGTATGCGTATTTCTCACATCGGTTGGGTGTTATCGACGGCGGACCCGGTGCAGCCGGAACGGCTTGCGGGTCGCGTTGGTCGCCGCGCTCGGCCGGGGCTCGGCCCGCCCCGACTCGTCGCCCGCGGGCACCGGGTCGCCGGCCGGTGTGAGCGCCACCAGCGCGCACTCCCGGCCCCAGCGCTCGGCGAGCGCCTCCGCGGTCCCCGGTGAGTTGAGCCGCTTGCCGGCCAGCGTCACCGCGACCGCGTCCCACAACTCGCCACCCGGCTCGATCCGCTGCACCTGCGCCGGATAGGTCACCACCGCCCCGCCGTGGTCGCCGCGCAGCGTCACCGTCGCGGTCGCCGCCCCCGCCAGCCCCGGCAACTCCTGCTCGCCAGGCCCGACCACCACATGCAGCCGCCCGTCCTGCGGCAGGCACCACACGGCGTACGCCGGCCCGCCCCCCACCGACACCCACGCGACCGCCGCCTTCTTCGCGGCCTCCTCCACCAACGGATGCGTCATGCCGCCCATCCTCCCACCCAAAGGAAGGGCACCTTGCCATCGCTATGCGTAGAGGAAGGGCACCTTCTTAACGCCCCACCGTCGGTGAGCTGCTCACCGGCCCGAGCGTTCGAGGTGAAGAGTGGCGTCAGGCGTTGCGGGCGGGGAGGTCGACGTCGACGGGGTCGGGGGTGGGCAGAGCGGCCGGGCGGCGGGCACCGAGGATGACGGCGGCCACACCGGCCATGAGCAGGGCGATGCCGGGCCAGGCGGCGGCGGGCGGTGCCTGGCCCAGCCACACCCAGCCGAGCAGCGCCGCCCCGGGCACCTCCAGCAGGATCAGCACGCTGATGGTGGTGGCGGAGACCTTGTGCAGGGCGTAGTTGAACATCGAGTGCCCGAGCAGCTGCGCCCCGGCGGTGAGCGCGACGATGGCGAGCCAGGTCCGATCGTCGAAGCCGGTCAGTTCGACCCCGAACAGCAGGCACACGCCCAGCAGCACCACGGCGCAGACCGAATAGCAGACCGTCGTGTACGTCGTCGTCGAGGTGCTGCTGCGCGCCTTTTCGCCGAAGGAGGTGTAGATCGCCGCGAGCAGCCCGCCGGCCACCGCGAGCAGGTCGCCGACCACGGCCGTACCGCCTCGGGTGAAGTCCGCGCCTGTCGCGATCGCCGCGCCCACCACGGCGCTGCCGATGCCGAGCCAGGTCCACCGGCCCAGCCGCCGGCCCTGCCAGAGCGCGATCAGGCCGGCCCACACGGGCTGCGTGGCGACGAGGGCGGTGGCGGTGGCGACCGTGGTCATCTTGACGCTGGGCACCCAGGTGGCGAAGTGCCCGGCGAGTGCGAGCCCGGCCAGCACGCTCCACCGCCAGGCGTGGTCGGTGCGCAGTCCGCGCAGTTCGACGCGGCGGCGGGTGAGGGTGACCGGGGCGAGCACGCCGACGGCGAGGGCGTTGCGCCAGAAGGCGATGGCCAGCGCGGGCGCGGCGGCGTACGCGATGAGTGGCCCGGACGACGACACGGCGATGATCGCGATCGTGATCGCGGCGATGGTGAGCGGGTCGAGCCGGGATCGCATGAGGCCCGATCCTGCCAGGCGCAGGTGAGCGGCCTGTCGGCACTCTGTCATCTACTCCATGCGTTCATCTGCCCACTGTGCGCGATCATCCTATGTACTTCATGTGATCAGCTGATTACTGTCGCTCGAATGGATTCAGAACCTTCGTTATCCGGTGTACCGCCGCGCGCGATCCTCTTCGATTTCTATGGCACGCTGACCTCGGCGTGCACCCGCGGACCGGCCCACGAACTGGCCCCCCGGCTGCTCGGCTGCGAGCCCGCCGAGTACTTCGCGGTGCTCAACACCTCGTTCTACCCGCGCTGCCGCGGCGCGTACGGCGACGCCCTGGAGACCATGCGCTGGGTGGCCGCCGAGCTGGGCGTACGCGTCACTCCCGCCCGGCTGCGCGCGGCCCAGGCCGCCCGGCTGATGGCGGTGCGCGCCGACACCCACCTGCGGCCCGAGGCGGTGCCCACGCTGTGGCGGCTGCGCCGGGCGGGCGTACGCCTGGCCGTGGTCAGCGACTGCGCCTGGGAGCTGCCCGAGATCATGCGCTCGCTGCCGGTGGACCGGCTGCTCGACGCGAAGGTCTACTCGGTGCAGGTCGGGTGCAGCAAGCCGGACCCGCTGATCTACCGCACCGCCTGTGACCGGCTGGAGGTGGCGCCCGAGGAGTGCGTCTTCATCGGCGACGGCGGTTCGCGCGAGCTGACCGGCGCGCAGGCGCTCGACATCCGGGCGATCCGCCTGGCCGCGCCCGACCTGGCCGACCACCTGCAGTTCTCCTCCGACGACGCCTTCACCGGCGAGTCGGCGGTCACCCTCGCCGACGCGGCCACGCTCGCGATGACCCCCCAGCCCGCCTGGGCCTGACCACCCACCGCCCACCCCTCCGCACCAAGTGCAAGGAAGGGCACCTTGTTACCGCTTTCCGTAGAGGAAGGGCACCTTCTTAACGTCGAGACGACGGCGCGCCCCGCCCACCGCGCTGCCACACGCCTCCCGCCGCAGGCGGGGGCCGTGCCGGCGTTAAAAAGGGCACCTTCTGCAACGCATAGCGTTAAGAAGGTGCCCTTCCTTGGGGTTCAGCCTTGGCGGACGGACTGGCCGCCGTCGATGACGAGCATCTGGCCCGTGATGTAGCCGGCGGCAGGGGAGCAGAGGAAGGCGATGGTCGCGGCGACCTCGTCGGGCGTGCCGGGGCGGCCCATCGGGGTGTCGTAGCCGAGTTTGAGCTCGGCCAGCGTGGACGCCGAGGTGTGGATGGTGCCGGGCGCGACCGCGTTCACGGTGATCCCGTCGGCGACCAGTTCCATCGCCAGGGCCCGGGTCAGGCCGAGCACGCCGGCCTTCGCGGCGGCGTAGCCGGCCTCGGCGGGCAGCGCGTTCACCGTTCCGGCGGTGGCGGCCAGGTTGACGATGCGGCCCCAGCCACGCTCCGACATGCCGCCGAGGAACGCGCGGCTGGACAGGAACGCTGTGGTCAGGTTGCGGTCGATCTCGGCCTTCCACTCCTCGAAGGTGAGTTGCGCGACCGGCCGGATGACCTCCGGGCTGGCCCGGCTGGTCAGACCGGCGTTGTTGACCAGGATGTCCACGTCGCCCAGCTGCTCGGTGACCGCGTCGGCGAGCGCGCCGACCTCCGCCTCCAGGGTGAGATCGGCGACGAAGCCGAGCACGCCCAGTTCGCCGGCGCGTTCGTGGATGCGCCGGGTGGTGGAGACGACGGCGACCTTCGCGCCGAGTGCGGCCAGCTGGCGAGCGGTGGCGAAGCCGATGCCGTGCGGGCTGCCTGCACCGGTGACGAGTGCGACCCGGCCGTCCAGCCGGAAGAGATCCATCCGCTCGTTCATGGCTTGATCCTGCCGGTTTGTCCGAGCTGACGCCAGTAGGAGGCACCGCTTACTCTGTCGGAACCCCCTTTCCGGATGGAGCCAGGCCGATGAGCGACCCGACCGCGCCGCCGCCCGCGAGCCCGGATCCCGGCCTGTCGCAGCCGGCCTTTCCGGAGCCGGTGCCGCTCACGTTCGGCTCGGCCGACCCCTTCCCGGCTGCTCAGGCACCCGCGTTGGGCAGCCCGGCGGGAGACTCGGCCCCGCTCGGCAGCCCTGCCGCCGACTCTGTCGCCGCGGTCCCGGGTCACTGGCCGAACCCGTATCAGGCACCCGGCCAGCCCTCGGCGGGCGGTTATCCGACAGGCGCCTGGCCACAGGTCCCGGGTCAGCCACCCGCCTTCCCGCCGCACCCGTACGGCATCCACCCGGGATACGCCCCGTACCCGTATTACCAGTCACAGCGGCGCATCAACGGCATGGCCATCGGCGCGATGGTGACCGCGCTGGTCGGCGTGTTGGGGATCTGCCTGTACGGGGTGCCCACGCTCATCCTCGGCCCGCTCGGCGCGATCCTGGGGCACGTGGCCCGCCGCCGGATCCGCCAGAGTGGCGAGGACGGCGACGGCATGGCCCTGACCGGCGTCATCGTCGGCTGGATCGGCACCGCGCTGGCGCTTCTCATAATCGCCGGCTTCGTGGTGGCGATCTTCTTCGTCGGGGACGACCCGGGCTACCGCAACGAGCCGGGCGGGGCCTTCTGACCGGCTCCGCGGCCCATCGCGCATCCTTGACGTATGGCAGCACTCCCTGAAGCCCTGGCCGAAGTACGCGAACTCCTGCTGGCCCCGGACCTGATCCGGGCCACCGCGGGCGGGCAGCGCAGGGACGGGACGCCGTCCGTGCAACGCGCCACGCTGCGTCCGGTGACCCTGAAAGCGGGCGACCGGGTGCAGTTGGTCACCGAGGACGGGCAGCGCCCCACCACGGTCAACCTCGCTCCCGGCGCGGAGCTGGCCGACCGGGTCGACGAGCTGCTGGCCGAACCGTTCGGCAGCTGGACGGTGGAGACCGGCCACGGCACGCTGCGCCTGCAGACCACGAAGAAGGGCGCGGTGCTGCACCGCTCGGCAGCCCCGCAGGCCGCGCCCGCCGCCACCGCGCACGACCGGGCGCGGGAGCACCTCATCGACCCCGGCGATCCGCTGTACGCCGTGATCGGCGGCGACGCCGCCAAGCGCCGGCAGGTCGACGCGTTCCTGCGGGCGCTGGACGCCACCCTGCCCGACCCCTCACAGCTGCCGAGCCCGCTGCACGTCGTCGACCTGGGCTGCGGCAACGCGTACCTGACCTTCGCCGCGTACCGCCACCTGTCCGGGCTCGGCCTGGACGTGCGCCTGATCGGCGTGGACGTGCGCGACGACCAGCGCGAGCGCAACACCGCGATCGCCCGCAAGCTTGGCTGGACCGATCACGTCAGCTTCGTCGCGGGCACCATCGCCGACGCCCCGGTGCCGCGGGCCGACGTGGTGCTGGCGCTGCACGCCTGCGACACGGCCACCGACGACGCGCTGGCCCGCGCCCTGTCCTGGGACGCGCGCTGGATCCTGGCGGCGCCGTGCTGCCACAAGGATCTGTCCCGGCAGCTGCGCAAGCACCCGCCGACGGGCGCGGCGGGGCTGCTCACCGAGCACGGCATCCTCCGCGAGCGCTTCGCCGACGTGCTCACCGACACGGTGCGCGCGGCACTGCTGCGCCGGCAGGGGTACGCGGTGGAGGTGGTCGAGTTCATCGACTCGGCGCACACCCCGCGCAACGCCATGATCCGCGCCCACCGCACGGGTCGGCAGCCATCTCCCGCCGAGGCCACGGAACTCGACGCCCTGCTCGCCGAGTGGCACATCCAACCTCACCTGGCCACCCTGCTGGCCACCACTCCCACCACCTGACCGCCCACGCTGACCGGCCCTGCGGCCAGGGCCCAAGATCGCTCGACTTGCCAGGCAGGTGGGCGAAGAGCGGCTCAAGATACGCACAGGTGCCAGGCAAGTCGGATGATCAAGGGCCGCTCGGTCAGGGAGTGAGGGCCTTGGCGAGTTCGATGGCGGTGTCGGCGAGCAGGGTGTCCGGGGGCATCGCCGTGCCGGCCAGCACGGCGACGTAGGCGGCGAAGCCGGGCAGCGGGTAGCCGTCCTCCTGCGCGATCGCCGGATCGTGTTTGGCCAGCGAGGCGCGGGTGCGGGCCCAGGCGTCGAGCAGCTCGCGCTGCGAGGGGACACCGAAGCCGTGGCCGACCGGCGCGCTGTGGCGCAGTTTCACCACCGCCGACTCGTTGAGCGCCGCGGCCAGCCGGCAGCCGTGCGTGACGACCTCGGCCTGCCGCGCGTCGAGCCGGCGGTAGACGGTGCACCGGCGGTGGCAGGTGGTCGCGCAGACGCAGAGCGCGTGCGAGGTGTTCGAGTGCTGGCGGTCCAGGTAGGTGCGCCAGCCCGCGTTGTTCTCGTGCGCCACGGTGAGGCTGCGCCGGGCGGCGGACTTCTCCGGCTTGGTGTGCGGGCAGTCCCGGTCGTCGAAGTCGCCCCACGCGCTGCCGTCGCCGCCGACCGCCGCCGGCAGCCGCAGCGGGTCGGCGGCGTGGCCGAGCACCCGTTCCCAGACCAGCAGCGGGCCGTACTCGCTGGCGATGTGCACCGCGGCGACCACGGCCGTGGTCTCGCCGCGCCGGAACCGCGCGTCGATGACCTCCAGCAGCAGCCGGAACGTGGGCCGCATGCTGCCCAGCGCGCCGCGGTGCACCTCCCTGGGCGCCTGCGGCATGCGGCACGCCAGCGCCCGCTCCCGCAGGTGCTCGGGGATGTGGTCGCCGTGCACCTGGTCGGCGACGGTGTGCTCGGTGTTGGCCTCGGCGGCGGCGTTCAGCTCGCCGAAGTCCTCGGCGTCGAGGTCGAGCAGCCGCTGCCCGAACGCGCACAGCTGCTGCACGTGGGCGACGGACTCGGTGGACAGCGCGCCGCCGCCGGCCCGCGGCAGCACGCCGGAGTCCGGGGCGACCAGCGCGGCCACCTCCGCGAAGGCGTACCGCCTGGTCAGCGCGATGAGAACGTCGTGTGCCGTCTCCACACCGGCCAGTGTTCCACGCCCGCGCTCACCGGGCAGGCACCCCGAGCAGGGCGCATGCCTCGCGGTAGAGCCGGGTCACCTCGACGCGCACCTGGGCGCGCTCGGTCAGCCGCTGCGCGAAGGGCACCCGGATCGACGTCTCGACCCCGTCGATCACGGCTTGGAACTCGATGCCGCGGTTGTCCATGCCCGACATCACCGCCGCCGTGGCGTTCGGGCGGGCCGGCTCCGGCAGCGTGGCCTGGCAGATCAGCAGGGAGTCGGCGGGGTGGTCGTCGTTCATGTGCCGCATGATCTGGGCGATGACCTCCGGCGGGAACGGGTTCGGGTGGACCCGGCCCAGGTCGGCGAGCAGGTCGGTGTTGAGCAGGTAGGCCAGCTTCACCTCGTTGATGATCCGGTCCTGCTCGGCGGCGTCCCAGGGCGCGGCGTCGAGCCGGGCGCGGTAGCCGTCCTTGAAGGCGGTGGGGTCGGCGATGCCGTCGAAGGCGTAGAAGCGCAGGCCGTCGCCGCCGAGGGCGAGCCCGTACGAGCGGGCCAGGGCGCGGGCCACGTACTGGCCGCCGGACAGGTCGCCCAGGTAGCGGTTGTAGTGGTGGGCGACGAAGCCGCCGGGCCAGGTGAAGGCGACCTCGCGCAGGCGGGCGGTGTATTCGGCGGTCGTCGCGACCGGGGTGAGCGCGTCGCGCCAGTCGGCGCCGAGCAGGAAGGCGAGGTCGTCGGCGAGCGCGGGCAGGCGGGTGAGCGCGTCGGCATGGAAGCCGCCCGCGACCGGGTCGCCGCTCCAGTGCGCGGCGGCCTCCTCCAGCACCTGGTAGACGAGGTAGTGCTGCGCGGTCAGCGCGGCGTGGGCGGCGACGGTCAGCCGGCCCCGGGTCAGGTCTTCCAGGAACGTCGTCTGCTCGGCCGAGCTGTGGTCGGACCAGGTGGCGGCGCGCAGGCGGGCGGAGAAGGGCTCACTCATGCGCAGCACCGTACGCGAGTAAGGTCACCCTAACCTCAAACTTTCGTTTGATCCTGGCCTGCGAAAAGGGACGCCCCCACGCTGGTTCTACCGCGTGGGGGCGTCCCTTTATCGCAAATGTCAGCTCTCGACCGAGGTCTCCAGCGCGCCTTCGGCCGGGCCACCGGACCCGCCGGAGCGGCGACGGCGGCGGCGCGAACGCGAGCGCGAAGCGCCACCCTCGCCTGCCGCGGCGGGCTCCGCCGGGCCGTCGGGGCCGTCCCCGGGGCCGGAGAACAGCGGCGCCAGGCCGCCCTCGTGGGTCACTGACGCGGCGACCGCGGCCCCCGTGCCCGCACCCCGGCCGCGTCGACGGCGGCGGCCACGGGTGGCCTCGCCCTCGGCGGCGTCGGTGTCGGCGGGCGTGTCCGTGGCGTCGGCCTCGGCCGCGGGCGCGGTGTCGTCGTCTCCGGACAGTCGACGGCGGCGGCGCGGCGCGCGCTCACGCGGCGGGGCCTGCTCGGCGGCCGGTCCGCGCTTGCCCCGGCCGCCGCGAGGACGGCCGCCCAGGTCCTCCTCGACCTCGGCGGACAGGCCGGCCCGGGAGCGCTGGGCGCTGGGCAGCAGGCCGCTGACGTCGCTGGGGATGTCCAGGTCGGTGTAGACCCAGGGCGAGGTGTGGTACGTCTCCGGCGGGCCGTCCGGGCCGGTCAGCTCCAGGCCGAGCGTCTTGTCGACGATCCGCCAGCGGGGCATGTCCTCCCAGTCGACGAAGGTCACCGCGACACCGGTGGCCCCGGCGCGGCCGGTGCGGCCGATGCGGTGCACGTAGGTCTCCGCGTCGTCCGGGCAGTCGTAGTTGATGACGTGGGTGACGCCGGAGACGTCCAGACCGCGGGCGGCCACGTCGGTGGCGACGAGCACGTCGACCTTGCCGGCCCGGAACGCGCGCAGGGCCCGCTCGCGGGCGCCCTGGCCGAGGTCGCCGTGGACCGCCGCCGCGGCGAAGCCGCGGAAGTCGAGGTCCTCGCTGACCCGGTCGGCGTTGCGCTTTGTCCGGGTGAAGATCATGGTGAGGCCGCGGCCCTGCGCCTGCAGGATGCGGGCGAGCAGCTCCAGCTTGTTGAGCTGGTGCGTGCGGTACACGACCTGCTTGGTCTGCGGGCTGACGCCCGGCTCGGTGGTGTGACCGGCGTGCACGGTGACCGGCGTGCGCAGGAACCGGCGCGACAGGGTCACGATCGGGTCCGGCATGGTCGCCGAGAACAGCATGGTCTGCCGCTCTTCGGGCAGCATCTTGAGGATCTTCTCGACGTCGTCGAGGAAGCCCAGGTCGAGCATGCGGTCGGCCTCGTCGAGCACGAGCGCCTTGACCTTGTCGAGCTTGAGGTGCTTCTGCTTGCACAGGTCGAGCAGGCGGCCGGGCGTGCTGACCACGATCTCGACGCCGGCCTTCAGCGCCTCGACCTGCGGCTCGTACGCGACGCCGCCGTACAGCGCCAGCACCCGCACGCCGCGGGACTTGCCCGCTCCGGCGAGGTCCTTGGCGACCTGCAGGCCCAGCTCACGGGTCGGCACGACGACGAGCGCCTGCGGCTGGCCGCCGGTCTCGCCCTCGCTCGGGGCGACCGCGCGGTCGATCAGCGGGATGCCGAAGCCGAAGGTCTTGCCGGTGCCGGTGGGCGCCTGCCCGATCATGTCGCCGCCGCGCAGCGCGATCGGCAGCGCGTACTCCTGGATGGCGAAGGCGCGCTCGATGCCCATCGCGGCGAGTGCGGCCACGGTCTCCGGGCGCACGCCGAGCTCGGCGAAGGTGGGCGCGAGGGTGATCTTGGGAGTGCTTTCGGTGGTGCTTTCGATGTTTTCGGTCATCAGGTTCTGGGGTGCCCTCTCAGTGATCCGCGTACGGCGGACCCCTGCGGGCTGCCCAGCGGATGTCGGTACGCCCGTTTTCATCGAAGGGCGTATATGTAGTCTCCAGCGCGGGGCGCGGCGATGAAGGAAATGGATCCCATCGCGCGGCGCGATCGTTGGGGATCGCGGCGCCGCACACGCGACGACATGGGCATCGGGCCCATGTCAACTCAGCCATCGTACGGCCCGGTGGCCGTCTGGTCACCTGGTGTGTGTCGAATTCCCGGTTCTTAGTGGGATTTCCCACGCAAAACGGTCAGTTATTGAGCCCGACCGCCGTCATCCTGGCCGTGTGCGCGGTGGTCAGCCGCCGGAAAAGCCCGTCCACGGACTCCCCGTCGCCCACGCCCGCCAGCACCAGCGCCGTCAGCGGGGTGCGCTCCTGGGCCACCGACTGCGCCTGTGACAGCGCCTCCCCGGTCAGCCGACGCGCCCACATCGACAGCCGGTTGGCCACCTTCGGGTCGGCCGCGATCGCGGCGCGGATCTCGCCGGCGGCGAAGTCGGCGTAGCCGTCGTCGTGCAGCACGTCGAGCACCAGGGCCCGGTCCGGCCCGGCCAGCACGCCCTCGGGCAGCACCTCGGCCACCTCGCGGAAGAAGTCGTCGGAGATGCCCTCGCCGACGTACGCCTTGGTCAGCGCCTCCAGCCAGTCGCCCGGCTCGGTGTTGTCGTGATACGTGCGCAGTGCCGTGACGAACGGGAGCATCGCCTGCTCCGGGTCCACGCCCAGCGCGGTGAGCCGGTTGGCCAGCCGCCGGTAGTTGGCCATCTCCCACGCGGCCATCTCGGCCAGCCGGGCCTGCCGGCCGAGGTCCGGCGCGAGCCGGGAGTCGGCCGCCATCCGGTCGAAGGCCAGCAGCTCACCGTAGGCGAGCATGCCCAGTAGATCGATCACTCCGGCATCGGTCGACACGTCCGCAGACTACCGGCCGTACGCCCGCCGGGCACCCGGCCGCTGACGCGGTCCTGCGCCGCCCGGCGCGCCGTGAGGCGTCGGCGACGAAGACGGAGAACGGCACGGTGCAACGTGCACCGTGCCGTTCTCCTGCAGTTATGTGCTGCGCCGCCTCAGCGGGCCGAGAAGCCGACACTCCGCGTCGACGCCTCGGCGATCTCCACATATGCCAGCTTGTCCAGCGGGACGATGACCCGCCGGCCCTTCTCGTCTACCAGCGTCAGCAGCTGGGCCTTCGACGCGAGCGCGTCGGCGACCATCTGCTCGACCTCAGCGGGCGTCTGCGTGCTGTCCACCACCAACTCGCGGGGGGCGAACTGCACACCGATCTTGACCTCCACACAACCTCCTCGGCTCGTCAGCGAGATTACCCCGCTGTCGCGTCCGGACGGCGCGCAAGCGCGCAACCGTGTCAGTGATCGGTTCCGCTGAGCGGGAAGCTGCTGATGCCGCGCCAGGACAGCGTGGTGATGAGCTGCTCGGCCTCGTCCTGGGCGATGACGCGGCCGCCGGCGAGCCACCAGCGGGCCGAGACTTGGGCGGCCCCGCACAGGCCGGCGGCCAGGACCTCGGCGCGGGCGCGGCTGACGCCGGTGTCGGACATGATCGTCTCGGTGATCGCCTCGACGGACAGGCGCTCCATGCGGTCCACCCGCTCCGCTACCGCGGGGTCGTTGCGCAGGTCGGACTCGAAGACCAGCCGGTAGGCCTCGCTCTCGTGCGAGACGAAGTCGAAGTAGGCCTGCATCGCGCCCCGGACTCTTTCCTTGTTGTCCGTGGTGGCCGCCATGGCGGAGCGGATGCGCTCGGCGAACGCGTCGCAGTGCGTGTCGAGCAGGGCCAGGTAGAGCTCCAGTTTTCCGGGGAAGTGCTGGTAGAGCACCGGCTTGGAGACGCCCGCCCGTTCGGCGATGTCGTCCATCGCTGCGGAGTGGTAGCCCTGGGCGACGAAGACGTCCTGAGCAGCGGCGAGCAGCTGCTTGCGTCGTGCCGACCGGGGCAGCCGGGTCGGCCGGCCCGTGGCTGTCGAGCCGGTCGGGTTGGCGCCACTGGTGGCCGCGGTCATCGAATCTCCTCACCCTGCAGACGGATCCTTTGACGGATCTTGCAAACTGGCCCGTCGTTGCAACTTATCGTCATTCGCCGTTCACGGTAGCCTCAGCGTGGGCGACGGAGGAGCGCACGGTGGACGTAACAGGGCAGACCGGAAATACAGCGGGAGCTGACGAACCCGCCAACGGGTCAGCCGGCGGAGTCGGACACCCGACGGCTAACGGGCATAAACCCGCGAGCTGGGCGGATTCCGACCGTACGGATGGATGGTCGAGTGCGGGTGCGGCGTTGGAACCCGGATTCGAACCGCTGACACCGTGGCACGCCACGGTAGCCGATCGTCGGGGGATAGACGCGCTCACGGGTGCCGACCCGGTCACCACCACGCTGGTACGCCCGCCGGACACCGCCCCGTCCACGCGCAATGGCCACACCCGCCCGTACGAGCGGCCCCTGCCGGAACCCTCCTCACCCGGCGAGGACCCGTATGCCGACGAGTTCGCGCAGACCTCGGCCGAGTTCGCCCGCCACGCCGCGTTCGACGAGCCGACCCCCGTCAACGGCTCACCGGCGCTCGGCCTCGACGACACGAGCCGCATCCCCGTGTTCAAGCCGTACCAGCCCGGCCCCGGGGCCGCGGTCGCGCCGCCGGAGGTGATCCCGATCCCGGTCATGCCGCCGCTGCCCGCCGGGGCCAATCCCGCGCTGACCATGCCCACCGGCGGTTATCCGGTGCCGCCGCCCGGCCTGCGGCCCTCGCTGCCGGCCGAGCTGTCCGGGCCGGTGCCGTCCGCCCCGCCCGCTGACGCGCCGCTGGCCGCGATGGCCGAGGCCGCCACCCGTGCCGTGCCGCCCGCGCCGGAGCACCCCGCGCCGGCCGCGGCCGCCCTCGACGACGAGCAGGACGAGGACCAGGAAGAGGCGGAGCAGATGTCACTCGGCGCACGCTTCGGCATGGCTTTCGCCGAGCCGGTATCGCAGGCTCCGCGTCCCGCCGCCAACGGCCGCCCGGTCCAGGAGCCGGGCCCCTCCGAAATCGCGGACGCCGCCGAGCGGGGCCGCACCGGGGAGTTCCCGGTGCTGCCGGACCCGGCAGCAGCGGCCGCCGCACGGCTCGACGCGGCCCGCGAGGGCTACGCCGCGGCCCAGCTCGGGATGGCCCGTCAGGCGGCCCGTGCGGCGCAGCTCGGCAGTGCGCACGACGATTCCGTGGGCTCGCCGACGGCGACCGGCCACGGTTCCGCCGCACTGCGCGACGCCGCGGCTCTGCGCGACGCGGCCGGCCTACGCGATGTCGCTGCGCTGCGCGACGCGGCGGGCCTTCGCGACGTCGCCGGACAGCGCGACTCGTCCGTGCTCCGTGACGCCGCCGCCCTGCGCGACGCGGCCGGACCGCGTGACTCGGCCGCCCTGCGCGATCCTGCGGCGCTCCGCGATCCTGTGGCCCTTCGCGATGCGGCCGCGCTCCGCGATGCGGCAGCTCCCCGCGATCCTGCGGCACCCCGCGAGGGCGCGGCGATCCGCGACGGCGCGGCGATCCGGGATGACGCTGCGGTCAACGGCAATGGCAACGGCAGCGGTGACGGCCGCGCGGCGGGTGGTGGCAGCCGGGCCGAGCGGGGCGGGGCGCCGGAGGCGGCGCAGGCTGCGGGCATACCCGGCCAGGAGCCTGGCCGCCAGGGCGGCGGCGACCTGCCCGGCGGTTTCCCCGGCCAGCCCTCGTTCGTCTCGCAGCCGCGGCCCTACCTGCCGCCCTCACCACAGCCGCACATCCCGCAGCCCGCGGGTCCGCCCGTCCCGCCCGCGGGTGCGGCGGCGCAGCATTCTTCGGACCGGCAGTCAGGGGTTCCCGAAGCCCGGCGCGCCGAGCCCGGTCAGCCCGGGAACGGCCAGCCCGGCAGCGGCCCGGCCGCCGCGGAGCACCTGCCGCAGCGGGTGCCCGCCGTGCCCGACGTGCCGCCCGCCATCCACCCCGTCGTCGAGGCGGAACCGGTCGTGGCGGCCACGCCCCAGCTCGACCGCATCGCCTCCCACCTGCGCCGCAGTGACGACGTGGGGACCGACGAGCGGCCCGACGGGTTCGACGTCGACGCGGTGCTGCGCGCCGTGCGCGGCGTCGCCGGGGTACGCGACGCGGCCCTGCGCACCACCGCGACCGGTGCCCATCACCTGCGGCTGGACCTGGCCGAGGGGGCCGACCCCGCGGCGATCAGCCGGATGGTGGCCCGCATGCTGCAGGAGCAGATGGGCATCGACGCCGCGCCGGCCGGCCCGCCGGTGCCCAGGCCCGCGCCTGCCGCCGACGCCGCTCCGCCGTCGGCCACGCTGCCCGCGCCGCGCTCGGGCGCCGGGGCCGCCCCGCCGCCGGGGCTGACCGGGCTGCACCCGGATCCGCTGTCCGACCAGTCGCCGCGTGAACCGCGCCGCCGCCACCCGGTGAGCGTGCCGCGCCGGGCGCCGGGGGAGTTGCGCGACCGGGTCGCCGCGCTGCGCTCGGTGAACAGCGAGCCGGAGCTGCCCGCCGCGGCCTCGCCGCCGCCGCTGCCCACCGAGCGCGACCAGGGCCCTCGCGCGATCATCGAGCACGTGCAGACCAGCACGTTCGGCCTGGACGCGACGGTGGAGGTGCGCCTCAACACCGGCGACCGGCAGGCCGTCGGGGTGGCCAGCGGGCCGGCCGTCGACGCGTACGTGCTGCGCTTGTGCGCCGCGGCGACCGCGGTCGCGATCGACGACCTGCTGCGCGAGGGGACCACGACCGGGGAGTCCGGCCGGTGCTTCGTGGAGCAGGCGACCATCGTGCCGATGGGCAGCTGTGAGGTGGCGGTCGTGGTGGTGCTGCTGGTCTGCGGCGGCTGGGTAGAGCAGCTCGCGGGCTCGGCCCTGGTCTCCGGGGACCCCCGCCGGGCGGTGGTCCGAGCCACGCTCAGCGCGGTGAACAGGCGGCTAGCGGCGCTCCTGCCGTAGGGATGTGGCAGGCTGTGTCGATGCGCACCGCCCTGGCACCGCCGCCGAGGACCGACTGGGAGCCCCCGGTCCGGTCCTCGCGAGTGGAATCCGGGAGGCTCGCCAGGGCCCGCGCCCGCCAGCGCCGACGCCGCGCGACCGCGGTGTTCCTGCTGCTCGGCGCGGCTCTGCTGGTCGGCGTGGACCTGCTGCGCGGTGCGCCCGATCCGGCCCCCACCCGGCCGGTGGCGTCGACGCCGGTGGCGACCGAGAGCCCGGAGCCGGTGGCCTCGCCGTCGGCTCAGCCCTCGCCCAGTGCCGAGCCGGAGCCCGTCTACCAGATGGACGGCGAGTTCCCCTCGTCCGGCCCGGGGACCTGGACGTACGCCAAGAGCCAGAGCGAGGTGCTGGGCACCGCCGGCAGCATCAAGCGGTTCCGGGTCGCGGCGGAGAAGAACGTCGCCGCGGACGAGCTCGACGTGTTCACCAGCCTGGTCGACGAGACCCTGGGCGACCCGCGCAGCTGGATCGCGGGCCGGCAGTACCGGCTGCAGCGGGTGCCGTCCGGGTCGTCGTACCAGTTCACGATCTATCTGGCGACCGGTGAGACGACCCGCAAGCTGTGCGCGGCGGGCGGCATGGACACCCGGATGGACGGCGTGTCGTACACCTCGTGCCGGTTGCCGGGGCGCGTCGTCATCAACCTCAACCGTTGGCGTCTGTCGGTGCCCGACTACGTCAACGGCAAGATCGACCTGCACGACTACCGGCAGTACGTGATCAACCATGAGGTCGGCCACGAACTCGGCCGCTTCCACGAGGGCTGCCCCGGCAAGGGCAAACCCGCACCGGTCATGCAGCAGCAGACGTACGGCCTGAAGGGCTGCACCGCCAACGCGTGGCCGTATGTCGGCGGCAAGCGCTACACCGGGCCCCCGGTGGCCTGATGCACGACGAACTGGAGCTCTTCGAGCAGCGGGAGGCGGCCGCGCGCCGCGCGCCGGACGAGGCGTCCGGATCCCGGGCACGCCGTCGCGCCGTGATCCAGGCCCGGCGACGGCGCAACCTGTTCGTCGTCGCCGGCGTGCTGGGCCTCATCGTGGTGCTGGTCGGGATCGACCTGGCCCGCGGCGGCGACGGCCTGCTGCTCGACGGGCCGGCCGCGCCCGTTGCCGGCTCGCCTGATCCGGCGAGCCCTTCGGCCGCTCCGGGCGCGTCGGAGCAGCCCCGCGAGGAGAGCACGGCGGCACCGGTCGGCAGCGGCAAGTTCGGTTTCGCCACCGGCGGGGGCAAGGTCCTCGGCAGTGCGGGCACGGTCCGCAAGTTCCGCGTCGCCGTGGAGAAGGACACCGGCACCGACGTCAAGGCGTTCGCGGGCGAGGTCGAGCGCATCCTGGCCGACCCCCGCGGCTGGACCGGCGGCGGCAAGCACCGCTTCCAGCGGGTGGCCGAGAAGACCTCGCACGAGTTCACGGTGTACCTGGCCACGGCCGGCACCACGCAGAAGATGTGCGCGGCGGGCGGCCTGCACACCGAGGGCTTCACCTCCTGCCGCTTGCCCGGCCAGCTCATCATCAACGCCGACCGCTGGCGCGACGCGGTGCCCGGCTACGGCGCGTCGCTACCCGACTACCAGGCCTTCGCCCTCAACCACGAACTCGGCCACCAGCTCGGCTACGGCCACGACGCCTGCCCCGCCCCCGGCAAGCCCGCCCCCGTCATGCAACAGCAGTCCACCGGCCTCAAGGACTGCACCCCCAACCCCTGGCCCCACCCCGCCGCCCCCACCGACCCCGCCCTCTACCGCGGCCCCGCCATCCCCTGACAGGCTCTCGGCCCTGCGGGCCAGGGCCGTTGATCATGAACTTGTGGCACGGTTCGGCGGCGTGTTGTGGGAATAACTTCATGATCAAATGAAGGCTGATCAGCGCGTGATGCAACTCGCATCCCAGCGGGTTGGAGATCATGGCATTCCCTACCGCGGCGAGCGAGAATGTGCCTATGTCGTTGCCGCCGCTTGTGGAGCCTGCCGAGTCGCTCTCGGTGGACGAGATCCGCCGCTACAGCCGCCATCTGATCATCCCCGACGTGGGCGTCGAGGGGCAGAAGCGGCTCAAGAACGCCAAGGTGCTGTGTGTCGGCGCCGGAGGGCTCGGCTCGCCCGCGCTGATGTACCTGGCCGCGGCCGGTGTCGGCACGCTGGGCATCGTCGAGTTCGACACCGTCGACGAGTCGAACCTGCAGCGCCAGATCATTCACGGCCAGTCGGACATCGGCCGGCCCAAGGCCGAGTCGGCCGCCAACAGCGTCCGGGAGATCAACCCGTACGTCAACGTGGTCATCCACGACACCGCGATCGACCGGGACAACGTCTTCGAGATCTTCGGGCAGTACGACCTGATCGTCGACGGCACCGACAACTTCGCCACGCGTTACCTGGTCAACGACGCCGCGGTGCTGCTCGGCAAGCCGTACGTGTGGGGCTCGATCTACCGCTTCGACGGCCAGGCCAGCGTCTTCTGGGCCGAGCACGGCCCCTGCTACCGCTGCCTCTACCCGGAGCCGCCGCCGCCCGGCATGGTCCCGTCGTGCGCCGAGGGCGGCGTGCTGGGCGTGCTGTGCGCCAGCATCGGCTCGATCCAGGTGACCGAGGCGATCAAGCTGCTCACCGGCATCGGCGAGCCGCTGGTCGGGTCGCTGATGGTGTACGACGCGCTGGAGATGACGTACCGCAAGATCAAGGTTCGCAAGGACCCGTCCTGCGTCCTGTGCGGCGAGAACCCGACCGTCACCGAGCTGCTCGGCGACTACGAGGCGTTCTGCGGCGCGGTCTCCGCCGAGGCGGCCGAGGCCGTGATCGACTCGACCATCACCGCCCGCGAGCTCAAGGAGTGGCAGGACGCCGACAAGGACTTCCTGCTCGTCGACGTGCGCGAGCCGGCCGAGTACGAGATCGTGCGCATCCCGGGCAGTGTGCTGATCCCCAAGGGCGAGATCCTGTCCGGCGAGGCGCTGGCCAAGCTGCCGCAGGACAAGCAGATCGTGCTGCACTGCAAGTCGGGCGTGCGGTCCGCCGAGGCGCTCGCCGCGCTGAAGGCGGCCGGGTTCTCCGACGCGGTCCACGTCCAGGGCGGCGTGCTCGCCTGGGTCAAGACCGTCGACCCCTCCCTGCCCAGCTACTGAGGTCCAGCCCGGACCATCCGGTCCGCACCGCGGAGGCCGGCGACTGATGAAGTCGCCGGCCTCCGCCGTTGCCGGACGCCGCACCGCGCTTCGCGGCACGGGCCGGCGGAGCGCGATCGGCAACCGCCCGACGCGCGGCCCGGTAGGTGGGCGCGGTTGTCGGGAATCCGGCTGTGACTTCGATCACCGTCCATGCGTGAGGTTCGTCTCGCGGCGTGCTCCCGAAGCTGGAAAACGCCGCCGTACGGCGCTTTTGTAGGTCGTCACGGAGGCTGGAAACGGCTGTTTCCGAATTTATTTCACCCGCCCGTTCTGTTGACCTTGACCAACCTGATGAGGCCGGAGGGTCACCGGGCACGTACCCTCGATGACCGTGGTGGATCTCGACGCGGCTATCGGATTCGTGGTGAAGAAGGGCGACCCGGTCGACCGGGCACGCCTGTCATACCTGCGTACCGGCGTTTCGCCCGCCGAGGACATCCTCGCCGCGGCCGAAGCCGGACAGGCCGACGGCGGTGGCTGGTTCGCCACCCAGCGCGGCAAGATCCCATCCGTCGACGTCACCTGTTTCCGGCTCGCCCAGCTCGACGACCTCGGCGCGCTCGCGCGGCCCGGCGTCAAGCGCGCCTTCGACTGGCTGGCCGGTCGCCAGGCCGCCGACGGCAGCTGGCAGGAGGCCAAGGAACTCGCCGCGGACGCGCCCGAGTGGGCGCAGCCCGGCGACCCGGAGGCGACGCTCTACCTGACCGCGAACGCCACGTTCTGGCTGACCGTGATGGGGCTCGACGTGCGCTCGTCACTGCCGTACGGTGACCCGACGCCGATCCCGTACGCCGACGCGGCCCTGCGCGGCGCGGAGTTCATCAAGGCCAGCCTCAACTCGGACGGCACCTGGCCGTCCTACCTGGTCACCGGGTGGCTCGGCGCGGCCGTGATGTACCGCCAGGACATGTTCTACGAGGCCGCGCGCATGCAGGCGGTGCTCGGCGAGCGCCTGCCCGCGATGGCCCCCGCCGATGCCGCCGCCATGGCGGCCTCGATGCGCCGGGTCGGCGTGTCAGCCGACGACTGGACGATGATCGCCGCCAAGCGCCGCCTGGCCGAGACACAGCGCACCGACGGGGGCTGGGACTCCGAGGACGGCGAGACCTTCGACGTACACCTCACCCTCAACGTCATCCGCGCCCTGTACGAGATCACCCCACCCGGCCAGTCCACCCTCCTCTGACCACCCGCGGCGGCCGGGCGGCGCGCCTGGCCCACCTGCCTGCGCCGGAGGCGCGGCGCGCGCCGGGCGCAGGTCGGTCAGGCTCGGACGTGGCCTTCGCCGGTGATGACGTATTTGGTGCTGGTCAGTTCGGGTAGGCCCATGGGGCCGCGGGCGTGCAGCTTCTGGGTGGAGATGCCGATCTCCGCGCCGAAGCCGAGTTCGCCGCCGTCGACGAAGCGGGTCGAGGCGTTCACCAGCACCGCCGCCGCGTCGACCTGTGCCGTGAACCGGTTCGCGGCGGGCAGCGACGAGGTGATGATCGCCTCGGAGTGGCCGGAGCCGTACCGCCGGATGTGCGCGACAGCCTCGTCCAGCGACGGCACGACCCGCGCGGACAGCTCCAGGGCCAGGTACTCGGTGCCCCAGTCCTCCTCGGTCGCCGCCACGACGTCCGCGGAGTACGCCGCGACCTCCGGCGATCCGTGCACGGTCACGCCCTGCTCGCGCAGCGCGGCCAGGGCCTTCGGCAGGAACGTGTCGGCGACGGCCGCGTGCACCAGCAGCGACTCGGCCGCGTTGCACACCGACGGCCGCTGCACCTTCGCGTTGAGCAGGATGGTCAGCGCCATGTCCAGGTCGGCGGACTCGTCGACGTAGAGGTGGCAGTTGCCGACGCCGGTCTCGATCACCGGGACCGAGGACTCCTCGACCACGGTGCGGATCAGCGACGCGCCGCCCCGCGGGATCAGCACGTCGACCAGCCCGCGCGCCCGCATCAGCTCCTTGACGGTGTCCCGGGTGGCCGAGTCGACCAGCTGCACCGCGTCGGCGGGCAGCCCCGCCTGGACCAGCGCGTCGCGCAGCACGGCGACGATCGCCGCGTTGGAGCGGGCCGCCGAGCCGGAGCCGCGCAGCAGCACCGCGTTGCCGGACTTGAGGGTCAGCCCGGCCGCGTCGGCGGTGACGTTCGGGCGGGCCTCGTAGATGATGCCGACGACGCCGAACGGCACCCGCAGCTGGCGCACCTGCAGGCCGTTGGGCAGGGTGCCGCCGCGTACCACCTCGCCGACCGGGTCGGGCAGGCCCGCGATCTGGCGCAGGCCGTCGGCCATGCCGGCCAGCCGCGACTCGCTGAGCGCGAGCCGGTCCACGGTCGACTCGGGGGTGCCCTGCTCGCGCGCCGCGGCCACGTCCAGACCGTTGGCTTGCAAAATCTCGGGGGTACGCGCGGCGAGCGCGTCGGCCATCGCCGCCAGCCCGGCGTCCTTGGCCTTGCGCGACGCCGTGGCCAGCACCTGTGCCGCCGTCCGGGCGCGCGTCGCCTGCTCGATGACGCTCATGTCGTTTCCCGCCTTCCGTGGGTGCTGAAGTTGGTCGGCGCGCCCGCGTCAACCGGGACGCGGGCCCGGCGCGAGCCGCCCGCCTGCCCTGCGCTCGCCGCAAAGCCGCAGCTCAACCCGCATGGCGCGATGGGAAGGTGCCCTTCCTCTACGCATAGCGATAACAAGGTGCCCTTCCTTACAGCAGGACGAGGTCGTCGCGGTGGATTACCTCGCGTTCGTAGGCGGGGCCGAGGGTGGCGGCCAGTTCGCCGGTGGAGCGGCCGAGCAGGCCCGGCAGTTCCAGGGCGTCGTAGTTGACCAGGCCACGGGCCACGGCGCGGCCGGCGATGTCGATCAGGTCGACGGGGTCGCCGGCGGTGAACGCGCCGTCGACGCGGGTGATGCCGGCCGGGAGCAGGGAGGCGCGGCGGTCGACCACGGCGGTGACCGCGCCCGCGTCCAGGTGCAGGCGGCCGCGGGCGGTGGTGGCGTGGGCGAGCCAGTGCAGGCGGGCGGTCGCGCGTACGCCCGCGGCGTGGAAGAGCGTGCCCACCGGCTCGCCGGACAGGGCCGCGGCGGCCAGCGGGGCGGCCGTCAGCACCACCGGGATGCCCGCGTCGGTCGCGATGCGGGCCGCCTCGACCTTGGTGACCATGCCGCCGGTGCCCACCCCGGCGCTGCCCGCGCCGCTCACCGACACCTCGGCGAGCTGCGCGAAGTCGGTGACCTCGGCGACCTTCCGGGAGCCCGGCTGCGACGGATGGCCGGTGTAGAGGGCGTCCACGTCCGACAGCAGCACCAGCAGGTCGGCCTGGACGAGGGCGGCCACCAGCGCGGCCAGCCGGTCGTTGTCGCCGAACCTGATCTCCTCGGTGGCCACCGTGTCGTTCTCGTTGATGATCGGCACGGCCCGCATGTCGAGCAGTTTGCGCAGCGTACGGTGCGCGTTGCGGTAGTGCGCCCGCCGCGTCACGTCGTCCACGGTCAGCAGCACCTGCCCGACCGTCCGCCCGTGCCGCCCGAACTCCTCGGTGTACGCGTGCATCAGCCGCCCCTGGCCCACGCTCGCCGCCGCCTGCTGCGTGGCCAGGTCCCGCGGTCGCCGCGCCAGCCCCAGCGGAGCCAGCCCCGCCGCGATCGCCCCCGACGACACCAGCACGACCTCCCGCGGTCGGTCCCGGTCGTCAACGCTGCACAGCGCCCCCACCAGCGCCGCCAACCGCTCCGGATCCAACCCTCCGGCGGCCGTCGTCAACGACGACGACCCCACCTTCACCACCACCCGACGAGCCCGGGTGACCACTGCACGCATCAACCCATTCTGCCGCCCCACCTCCCCCTCCCCCCGCACCGATCCCACCCACTGGCCACGCGCCTTCCGCGTTGATCATGAACCTATGGACGTGTTCGACGGCGTGTCGCTGCCTTGGGGCCGTGGTCAACTAGCCTGGCGCGCATGACGCCGGAGGAGTACACCGAAGCGGTGCTGCGGATGGTCGAGCAGATTCCACCCGGCCGGGTGATGACCTATGGCGCGATCGCCGACGCCCTGGCCGACGAATCGGGCCGCAACTCGGCGCGCCGCGTCGGCACGATCATGGCCCGGCACGGCGGCGGGGTGCCCTGGCACCGGGTCGTCGGCGCGGGCGGCCGGTTGCCCCCCGGCCACGAGAACGAGGCCCGTCGCCGCCTCACCGCCGAGGGTGTCCCCTTCCGCGGCGACCACGTCGCCCCCTCCGCCGTCAACTGACGGCGCCCACCTGCCAGCGGATGATCACGGCGCCAAGGTAGGGACACGCCGTCGAACACGTCCATAAGTTCATGATCAACGCGGTGGGGGGGTCAACCTGTGAGGCGGGCGGCGCCGCCGCGGCGGGGGTCGCCGGAGGCGCCGGCGGCGCCGATGGCGGAGACGCCGCCGAAGTAGTGGCTGCGGGAGGGCCAGCGGTTGACGGTGTAGCCGGCTTCGGCCAGGGCCATCTCCTCGGGGACGGGGAAGTGGGGTTCGACGTGGACGATGTCGTCGACGGGGTGCAGGCGGGGGGCGCGTACGGCGTCCGGGGTGTCCAGGCTGTCGACGAGCACCCCGATCAGGGTGCGCAGGAGCGCGGAGCGGATACGCGACGCCCCGGCGGAGCCGATCGCCAGCCGCAGCCCGCCGTCGGGGTCGAGCACCACGAGCGGGCACATCATCGAGGCGAGGCGCTCGCCGGGGGCCAGCTCGCCGGAGTACAGCTCGCCCTCGCCGAGCATGGAGTTCAGGTGCACGCCCAGCCCCGGTAGCCAGACCCCGGAGCCGAGGCCGAGGGTGGTGGTGATGACGCAGGCGTTGCCGGCCGCGTCGACGGCCGTGACGTTGGTGGTGTCGCCGAGCCGGTCGTCGGGGCCGCGTACGTCGAGCGCCCCGGCCAGCACCACGGCGCGTTCGGGCCGCGGCAGGTCGGCGAGGTCCGGGGGCAGCCCGCGCAGAGTCTGCACGGTGCGGTTGAGGTCGGCGCGCCCGTGCACGGTGTGCCCGGCCAGCTCGGCGGTGGTCACGGCCCGTTCGAGCACCTGGTACGCGGACAGGTCGAGCGGCCCGAGCGCCCCGCCGTCGGCGCGGACCGATTCGACGACGGCGGCGCCGAGCTTGCCGGTGTAGCAGGTGGCCGGACCCTCCGCGGCGATGATCTCCAGCGCGTCGGCGAGCCCGGCGTGGAACAGCCGGTCCCCGCCCTGCAGCAGCCGCCCGCCCGGGGCGTACGCCGGGCCGCCCTGGCCGGGCAGCATGGCCTCGATCAGCGAGGGCAGCGTGATCGCATGCGCGAACGGCATGGCCACGCCCGTGCGGGCCAGTTCGGCGGCGGGCGCGACGACGTCCGCCCAGGGCAGCGCCCCCCAACGTGAGTGAATCTCGCCACATCCGGCGGGCAGGCCGGGCACCGCGACGGAGGCTCCGCCGATCTCGTACGGCAGCGGCACCTCGCCGAACCGCACCGCGATCGGCGTCATCGGCTCTGCCTTACGATCCCCATCCAGGCCAGGCATCGCTACGAAGAAATCAAGGCAGGTAACGCGCCCGGTCGAAGATTCGTAGTACGTGGCGAATCCGCCGCCGCCCAGCCCCGTGAAGATGGTCTCGGCGACGCAGGCGGCGAGGGCCGCGGCCACCCCCGCGTCGGCCGCCGTTCCGCCCATCCGCAGTACCCGAAGGCCTACCTCAGCGGTGGCCGGATGGCCAGCTGCCACACCGGCAGGTACCAGCATTCACTCGCCTCCCGTACCATCCGCGCTCATGACATCCAGTGTGGAGGTGATGGAGGCCCCGGACGAAGCGCTTCCCACTCGAGTGCGAGTCGGATATTCGCTCGGCTCCCTGGTGACCGGTGCTTTCGGCACCGTCCCGGGCCTGCTGCTGCTGCCGTACCTGACCGACACCCTGGGTGTCGCCGCCGGCCTGGCGGGACTGCTCGTGCTGCTCCCCAAGGCCTGGGACGTCATGCTCAACCCCGTGGTCGGCCGGATCTCGGACCGCACCCAGACCCGCTGGGGCGCCCGCCGCCCCTACCTGCTCTTCGCCGGCCTCGGCATGGCCGTGCTGTTCGCGCTGCTGTTCGCCGCCCCGTTCGGCGACGGCGGCCAGGCGGGCCTGTACGTCGCGGTGATGTTCCTGCTCACGGCCACCGCGTTCGCGTTCTTCCAGGTGCCCTACGTCGCCATGCCCGCCGAGATGACCAGCTCCTACTCCGAGCGCACCCGGCTGATGACCTGGCGGGTCGCGCTGCTGGCCACCTCGATCCTGGTATCCGGCGCGATGGCCCCGATCATCCGCGACGCGATGGGCGGCGGCCTGCCCGGCTACCGCTGGATGGCGCTGTTCGTCGCGACGATCATGGTGGCCGGCACCCTGATCGTCTTCGTGAGCACCCGCTCCGCCCCGACCGGCGCCATCACCGCCAGTGAGCCGTCGCTGCGCGCCCAGCTCAAGGTGGTCGCCGCGAACCGCCCGTTCCGGGTGCTGGTCGCCTGCTTCGTGGCCCAGTCGACCGGCGTGGCCTGCATGCTCGGCGGCGTCGAGTACTTCGCCAAGCATGTGCTCGGCGACGCGGGCACCACCACGGCCCTGTTCGTGGTCGTGGTCAGCCCGGCGCTGTTCGTGATGCCGCTCTGGCGGCGGGTCGGCGAACGCCTCGGCAAGCTCAAGGGCTACGTGGTCGCCTCGATCACGCTCACCGTGGCGACGCTCGCGCTCGCGGCCGCCCCGCTGCTGCCGCACTGGACGATCTACTCGATCATCGCGGTGATGGGCTTCGGCTACGCCGGCCAACAGCTGTTCGGCCTGTCGATGCTGCCCGACTGCATCGCGTACGACACCGCGCGGACCGGCAAGCGGCAGGCGGGGGTGTTCACCGGGGTGTGGACCGCGGGGGAGACCCTGGGCCTGGCGCTGGGGCCGTTCATCTTCGGCATCGTGCTCCAGCTGTTCGGTTACATCTCCACCACCGCAGGTGAGACGGTCGCGCAGAGCGATCTCGCGAAGACGGGAGTGCTGCTCGGGTTCACCGTGGTGCCGGGTCTTATCGTGGGCATCGCGCTGGTGCTGCTGCGCGGGTACGACCTCGGCGGCGACCCGGCCGTCACCGAGAACCGCGAACCGCTGCCCGCGGCGGCTCCGGCCAGCTAGCTTCACGTCTCGCGGACAGACCTCAGGGGAGGGTGCACGCCACATGTTCGTGCAGCAGGTTCAGCGGTTCCACCAGCTCATCCTCGGCCAGGACGTGAACTCCGCGCTGGCCGCGGTGGCACCGCTGGTGCAGGCCGCGCGGCTCGCCCCGGCGCACGAGCTGACCCCGGCGGTGACCCATCTGGCCCCGGCCATCGGCGCGGCGCCGATCCCGTTCGTCGCGGCTACCGCGGCCACCGCCGCGGGCGCGCTGGTCGAGCTGGGCGGCTCGCCCGGCCCGCTCACCCGGATCGTGCTGGAACGCCTCGGCAGCGCGCTGACCGGCACGCACGCGTTCATCGACGCCTGGCTGGGGTACGGCGGCGGACGGCCGCTGCCGGAGCGCACGCAGATGGACATCACCGTGGCGACCGGACTGCTGGCCTCGCAGCTCGGCCCGGACCGGGCGATGCCGCTGGTCGCGGCGTGGCGCGACGCTCCGCACTGGGCCCTGGCCGCGGTCGCCTGCCTGCACCACGCCGAGGCGCGGGCCCAGCTCGGCGATCGCGCCCCCTGGACCGCGCAGGTCGACCCGCTGCACTCGGCCGCGCCCGCGTTCATGCGGCTCATCCTCGCGCTGCGCATCATCGACGAGCACCTGCTGGTGCTGCACCGGCCGACCCGGCGCGGGGCGATGGTGTTCGTCAGCGGCGTGGCCGACAACTTCCAGCTGCAGACGCTGCTCGCCGACGCGCTCATCGGCGCGGGCCTGGTGCAGGGCAAGCGGCCCGACGCGCGCTGGGTCAGCGCGTTCCAGCACGGGCCGGACGGCACCGTGCTGGAGCATGTGGACGACGCCTTCCACCTCACCGACGCGACCGGCGCGACCATGCGCAACGAGGCCGGCCCGGCCGACATCGCCGTGGTCAGCGGCTCGCGCATCCTGGTGCTGGACGACGCCCGCTACAGCCGCCACTGGCGGCCGGGGCGGCGTTTCCCGATCACCGCGCAGGTCCGCGTCGACCGCATCCTGACCCAGGAGGAGGTCGAGGCGTGGTTGGGCTACGTCCCGCCGGTGGCGTGACGAGGACGCGCTGGGTCCGATCCGCCCCCAAGGTTTAGGCTTCCCGGTATGGCCCTGCCCTCGGTGCTCGGAGATCCGATCAAGTTCGTGCTGAACTGGGGTCGGCGCTACTCGCTGTGGGTGTTCAACTTCGGGCTGGCCTGCTGCGCGATCGAGTTCATCGCCAGCAGCATGGGGCGGCACGACTTCATGCGGCTGGGCGTGATCCCGTTCGCGCACGGCCCCCGCCAGGCCGACCTGATGGTCGTGTCGGGCACGGTCACCGACAAGATGGCCCCGGCCATCAAGCGGTTGTACGACCAGATGCCCGAGCCGAAGTACGTCATCTCCTTCGGCGCGTGCAGCAACTGCGGCGGGCCGTACTGGGACTCGTACTCGGTGACCAAGGGCGTGGACCAGATCATCCCGGTGGACGTCTACGTGCCCGGCTGCCCGCCGCGCCCCGAGGCGCTGCTGCACGGCATCCTGCGCCTGCAGGAGAAGATCGCCGCGGAGCAGTCCGGCTTCGGCGGCGTGCACCGCCCCGACCCGGCCGCGCTGACCGCCCCGATCGTGTCACCACCTGCCTGACCTGTCCTGTTTCTGCCGCCGCACGTTGCGACGGCGCGTTAGCGTCCACCCATGACGCGATCCGAGCAGATCCTGGATGTGCTGGTCACCGAGTTCGGGCCGCTGATGACGGCGGAGCCGGCCGCGTTCCGGCGCAAGTTCCGCAAGATGGCGTCCAGCGCGTTCGCGTTCTACCGCGGCAGCGCGTCCCTGTTCTACGCCGACATGACCGGGCAGTACGCCGACGACACGTTCCTGACCCCGCAGACCAGCCGGGTGTGGATCCACGGCGACCTGCACGCGGAGAACTTCGGCACCTACATGAACGCCGAGGGCGTGCTGGTCTTCAACGTCAACGACTTCGACGAGGCGTACGTCGGCCCGTTCCTGTGGGACCTGCGGCGGCTGTGCGCCAGCATCGCCCTGCTCGGTTACGCCAAGGCGCTGTCCGACGAGACCATCAGCTACCTGATCAAGGACTTCGCCGGGGCTTACCTGGCCGAGCTGCGCGCGATCGCGCTCGGCGGCGACGACGCCATCGGCTCGCTGACCCTGTCCACCACCACCGGCCCGCTGCACCGGGTGCTCCAGCAGGCCCGCCTGAACACCCGGGTGGACCTGCTGCAGGGCATGACCGTGATCGACCGGTATGAGCGGCGCTTCGTCGAGCGCGAGGGCGTGTTCCGGATCGACGCGCCGACCCGGGCCGCGGTGGAGGAGGCCTTCCGCGGCTACCTCGGCACGCTGAACCCGCACCACGCGCACAACGGCCACTCCGGCGTCGAGCGCACGATCAAGGACGTGGTGCTGCGCAAGGGAGTGGGCATCGGCTCGGCGGGGCTGCCGTCGTACAGCCTGCTGCTGGAGGGGCACACCCAGGCGCTGGAGAACGACGTGGTCGTCTACATGAAGCAGGCGCAGACCCCGGCCGTGGCCCGGCACATCGACGACGCCCGGGTACGCGGCTACTTCCTGCACCAGGGCCACCGCACCGCCGAGTCGCAGCGCGCCCTGCAGGCCGCCGCCGACGCCTGGCTGGGCTACACCGAGCTGGACGGGGTCGGGCAGCTCGTCGCCGAGGTCTCGCCGTACGCCGCCGACCTGGACTGGTCCGACGTCAACGAGCCCGACGAGCTGGTCAGCGTGGTGCGCGAGCTGGGCCGCGCGGTGGCCCGCATGCACTCGGTCGCCGACGACGAGTCGAGCCACGACCTGGTCGACTTCTCCACCGAGGAGGCGATCGTGGCCGAACTCGACCGGGACGAGGCGGGATTCGTCGGCGGACTGGTCGAGTTCGCGCACGCGTACGGCGCCCAGGCCCGTGGCGACCACCAGCTCTTCGTCGACCTGTTCCGCAACGGCGCGATCCCGGGCGTGTGACGCCGCGGTCTCAGCAGTCCGCCGGCGGCACCAGGTAGTGGCGCAGGAAGACGCCCGTGGTGCGGCCCGGCGCCCACGACGGCAGGTCGAGATGCTCGCCACGGGGGAACGTGTCGGGCAGCGTCGGGAGGCTGCCGAAGGAGAAGTAGCGATCGCCGGGGCAGCCGTACTCGCCGCCGAGCCGGCGGGTCCGGGTCGGCGACGCGGCGGTGAGCACGAAGTCGTCGCCGCCGGTGTACATCTGGACCTGCGCGTCGTAGGTGCGGTAGGACGCCCAGCTCACGTGGATCGCCCAGCCCTCGCAGAGCCGGTCCAGGTCGGCCGGGGCGATGCTGAACGTGATCGAGGCGGGGGCGGGCGTCGCCGCATTGGTGATCTGCGGGATCACGATGTCCACGCAGGCGGGCGGCGGCGGCGAGGGGGACGGGGAGGGGCTGGCGCCCGGGTCCGGGTTCACCACCGGCTGCCCGGTCGGCCGTGGCGTCGTTCCGGGTGACGGCGAGCCACCCGGGCCAGGTGACGGCACGGGGGTCGTCGACGGCAGGGCCGTCGGCGTCGCCGCGGGCCAGGACGGCGAGGCCGACGGGTCGACGGTCGGGCCCGTGGACGGGGTCGGCAGCAGCGGCGGCACCGGCGAGGTGGACCGCGGGATGAGGTTCGTGCCGAGGACGAGCGCCAGCGCCAGCACCACGGCCAACCCCGACACCCGCGTGACCCGGCGTCGCCGCAGCGTCCGGCGGGCGGCCTCGTGACCGGGTGGGCGCACGTGCGGCAGAGCGGCTCGGCCGGCGTCGGCGAGCAGGCGGCGTAGGTCGTCAGACACGGTCGACCTCCTCCGGGGCCAGCTCGGACAGCCGGTCGGCGAGGGTGGTCCGGGCCCGGTGCAGCCAGGACTTCACGGTGCCCTCGGCCACGCCGATCATCGCAGCGATCTCCGCGATCGGCAGATCCTCCAGATAGTGCAGGATCACCGCCTGTCGCTGGCGGGTGGGCAGGTCGGACAGCGCGGCCACGATGGCCACCCGGTCAGGTTCGGGGCCCGGCGCGAGCTCTTCGCGGTGCCCGCGGGAGGCGAGTTCGAGACCACGGCGCACGCGCCGCCAGCGGCTGGTGGCGATGTTCCAGGCGACCCGGCGCACCCACGCGGCCGGCTCGTCGTACGTGGACACGGTCGACCATCGGGCCAGCGCACGGATCATGGCTTCCTGCACCACGTCCTGGGCTTCGGCAAGGTCCCCGGTGTACACGTACAGCGCGGCGGCGAGCTTCTGGAACGACGCGCTGTAGAACTCCGCGAACTCGCGGTGTTCGGTCACGGGCAGCTCCAGGGGTGTCAGAAATCCGCCGCAGCATAGCGGGTCTGATCAAAGGCCCCGCAGGGCCGTTCGGACGGTCGCCGCCGGTGAGGTGGGGCATGGTGGGCGGTCGCGGGCATAGGATGCCGGGCATGACGCCGGAGGAGATCGGAGCGCGCCTGGCGGAGGCCGTCGCGGGCGCACAGCCGGGCGTGTCGGGCGGCGGAGCGTACGCCCGCGCGGTCGTCGACGTGCCCGCCGGATCGTGGCTGCCCGCGCTGACCGCCGCGCGCGACGAGCTGGGCTGCGACTTCTTCGACTGGCTGTCGGCCGTGGACGAGCTGGACGCGGGCTATGACGTGGTCGCGCACCTGTGGTCGACGAGCGCGCGGCACGGTGTGCTGGTGCGCACTCGGGTGCCGGTGGACGGGGCCTCGCTCGCCTCGGCCGTGGACGTGTACCCGGGCGCGGCGTGGCACGAGCGGGAGACGTACGAGATGTTCGGCATCGGGTTCCCCGGCCCGCTGGAGCCGCTGCTGCTGCCGCCGGAGTTCGAGGGCCACCCGCTGCGCAAGAGCTTCGTGCTGGCCAGCCGGGTCGCCAAGCCGTGGCCCGGGGCCAAGGAGCCGGGCGAGTCGGAGACCGGCTCCAAGCGCCAGGCGATCCGCCCGCCGGGCGTGCCCGCGCCGGGGGAGTGGGGTCCGACGGCATGACCTGGGAATTGATCTTGAGGGTGGCGCTGGTGGCGGTGGCGTTCCTGACGCTGCCGCTGCTGGTCGGCCAGACCGAGCACAAGGTGATGGCGCACATGCAGGCCCGGCTCGGCCCGATGTACGCGGGCGCGTTCCACGGCTGGGCGCAGCTGATCGCCGACGGCGTGAAGTTCGCGCAGAAGGAGGACGTGACCCCGCGCGCCGCGGACGGCCCCGTGTTCCGGCTCGCGCCCGCCGTGGCGCTGCTGCCGTACCTGCTGGTGCTGCTGGTCATCCCGCTCGGGCCCGGCGACCTGGTCGGGCAGCCGCTCGACGTGGGCCTGTTCTTCGTGCTGGCGGTCGTCGGCGTGGGCGTGATCGCGGTGCTCATGGCGGCGTGGGCCTCGGCCAACAAGTACTCGCTGCTGGGCGGCCTGCGCGCGGCGGCCCAGCTGCTCGGGTACGAGCTGCCGTTCGTGCTGTCCGCGGCGAGCGTCGCGATGGCCGCGGGCACGCTCAGCCTGCCCGGCATCGTGGCCGCGTGGGAGCCGTGGTGGCTGCTGTGGCAGCTGCCCGCGACGATCGTCTTCTTCGTGTCGGGGCTGGCCGAGATCCGCCGCCCCCCGTTCGACATGCCGATCGCCGACTCCGAACTGGTCTTCGGCTACATGACCGAGTACACCGGCCTGCGCTTCGCGTTCTTCCTGCTCGCCGAGTACGTCGGCATCGTGGTCATCTCGGCGCTGACCGCGGCGCTGTTCCTCGGCGGCTGGCACGGCCCGTGGGCCGAGTCGGTCGGCTGGCTGTGGATGCTGCTCAAGACCGGCGCGGTGGCGTTCGTCGTGATCTGGCTGCGGGTCTCCTGGCCCCGGCTGCGCGAGGACCAGCTGCAGCGCCTGTGCTGGCTGGTCCTGGTGCCCCTGGCACTGGCCCAGCTGGTGCTGACCGCCGGCGTCCGTGTGGCGCTGAGCTGACCTGCTACTCGCGTGGTGACTCCTCAAACGGCAGGATGAAGACATGAGCGAGCGCAGCGAGCGAATCATGAGCACAGTTACTCGTGCCGCCGACGAGCGCAGCGAGGAGAAGGCATGAGCATTCCGGGTGCGGGACTCGGCAAGGGTCTGGCGGTCACGCTGAAGACCCTGGTGACCCCGTCGACGACGCAGCAGTATCCGGACGTGGCCCCTGAGCTGCCGCCGCGCTCCCGGGGCGTGATCGCCCTGCGCGAGGAGAACTGCACGGTGTGCATGCTGTGCTCGCGCGAGTGCCCGGACTGGTGCATCTACATCGACTCGCACAAGGAGGAGGTCGTGGTGCCGGGCGCGGCCCGCCCGCGGCAGCGCAACGTCCTCGACCGGTTCGACATCGACTTCTCCCTGTGCATGTACTGCGGCATCTGCATCGAGGTGTGCCCGTTCGACGCCCTCTACTGGTCCCCGGAGTTCGAGTACGCCGAGTACGACATCCGCGACCTGATGCACGACAAGGACCGGCTGGGCGAGTGGATGGCCACCGTGCCGCCGCCGCCCCCGCACGATCCGCTCGGTGAGCCGTCGAAGGAGGAGACCGCCGTGGCCAAGCGCGCGAGCGCCTCGTGACGTTGCAGGACGTGCTGCTGTCGGTGGCCGGCCTGGTCGCGGTGGCGGGCGGGCTCGCGGTGGTGACCACCAAGCAGCTGGTACGGGCCGGCCTGTGGCTGGTCGTCGCGCTGGGCGCGGTCGCCGTGGAGTTCCTGCTGCTCGGCGCGGAGTTCGCGGCCTGGGTGCAGGTGCTCATCTACGTCGGCGCGGTGGTCGTGCTGCTGCTGTTCGCGGTGATGCTGACCCGCGCGCCGATCGGCCGCAGCACCGACCTGGACCGCCCGGCCCTGCCCGCGGCGCTGGTCGGCGCGGCCTCCGGGCTGGGCCTGTCGGCGCTGTTCATCGCCGTGTTCGGGCAGTTCCGGGTCACCCCGCCCGCGGTCGGCACGGCCGAGCGCATCGGCGGGTCGATCTTCGACGACTGGGTGCTGCCGTTCGAGGTGCTGTCGATCCTGCTGCTGGCCGCGCTGGTCGGCGCGATCGTGCTGTCGCGCCCGTCCGCCCCGCCGGCCGACGCCCCGGCCGACGCGGTCGCGCAGGGGAGCAGCCGATGATCCGTCCGGTGATCCCGCTGGTGACCGCGGCGCTGCTGTTCGGGCTCGGCGCGTACGGCGTGCTGCGGCGGCGCAACGCGGTGCTGGTGCTGATGTCGGTCGAGCTGATGCTCAACGCGGTGAACCTGATCCTGGTCACCGGCGACACCCTGCGCGAGCGCGTGACCGGCCAGGTGTTCGCGCTGTTCGTCATCGTGATCGCGGCGGCCGAGGTGGGCGTGGGCCTGGCGCTCGTGCTGCGGCTGTTCCGGCTGCGCCAGGACATCAACACCGACCAGGTGGCGCTCGACGACGAGCCGCGCGCCGCCGCGCCGTCCGAGGAGCCCGCGCTCGCGCAGGCCGGGGAGCAGGCATGATCGCGACTCTGGTGCTCGCTCCGCTCGTCTGCGGGCTGGTCGGCCTGCTGCTGCCGATGCGCAACCGGCCGCTGGGCGCGGCCCTGGGCATCGCGGGCGCGGCGATCAGCCTGGCGCTGACGGTGCTGCTGCTGGCCGACGGCACGCGGGGCGAGTTCTCGGCGACCTGGGTGCGCTTCGGCGACCTCGGGGTGACGCTGACCGCGCTGGTCGACACCCGCGCGCTGCTGATGTCCCTGGCGGTCGGCGTGGTCGCGCTGTGCGTGCAGGTGTACTCGGTGGGCTACCTGGCCGGGGACGGGCGCTACGGCCCGTACGCCGCGCAGATCTCGATCTTCACCGGCGCGATGCTGACCGTGGTGTTCTCCGGCGACCTGATCTCCCTGCTGATCGGCTGGGAGGTGATGGGCGCCTGCTCGTACCTGCTCATCGCGCACGACCGCACGCTGCCCGAGGCCCCCGCCGCCGCGGTGAAGGCGTTCCTGGTCACCCGGGTCGGCGACGTCGGCTTCCTGCTCGGCATCGTGCTGCTCGGGGTCACCGCGGGCAGCTTCCGGATCACCGAGGTGCTGGCCGCCGTCCCGGCGATGTCCGGCGCGACGGTGACGACGGCGGCTCTGCTGCTGCTCGCCGGGGTGGCCGGCAAGAGCGCGCAGTTCCCGCTGCACACCTGGTTGCCCGACGCGATGGCGGGCCCGACGCCGATCTCGGCCCTCATCCACGCCGCCACCATGGTCGCCGCCGGTGTGTACGTGGTAGCCCGCCTTTTCCCGGTTTTCGCGGCTTCCCCGACGGCGCTGGCCGTGATGGCGGCCATGGCCGGGATCACGCTGCTGCTCGGCGCGCTGGCCGCGACCGCCGCCGACGACATCAAACGCGTGCTGGCCTGGTCGACGGTGTCGCAGCTCGGCTACATGATGGCCGCGCTGTCCGCGAAGGCCGTCGACGCGGCGATGTTCCACCTGCTGGCCCACGCCGCGTTCAAGGCGCTGCTGTTCCTGTGCGCGGGTTCGGTGATCCACGCGGTGGGCAGCAACCTGATGTCGCGCATGGGCGGGCTGCGCAAGGACATGCCGCTGACCTTCTGGACCATGACCATCGGCCTCGGCGCGCTGGTCGGCCTGCCGCCGTTCGTGGGCTTCTTCAGCAAGGAGGCCGTCGTCGGCGCGCTGCACACCCAGCCCGCGCTGTGGCTGGCCGCGCTGCTCGGCGTCGCGCTCACCGCCTGGTACTCCACCCGCCTGTGGCTGCTGACCTTCTTCGGCCCGGCCCGCGACAGCGCGGTGCACGCGCATGAGCCCGGCTGGGCCATGCGCGCCCCGCTGCTGCTGCTCGCCGTGCCCGCGGCGGGCCTGGGCGTCGGCGCGCTGGTCGCCGACTACGAACTGGCCCACCTGGGCGTCGAGCTGGTGCTGCCACTGGTCCTGGCCGCGCTCGGCGTGGCTGCCGCCTGGTGGGGCTGGCGTCGCGCCGACGCCGGAGACCCGGCGGCGGTGCTCGGCCAGGCCGGAGCGTTCCTGGCGGGCGGCCTCGGCCTGGACACGGTGCAGGACCGGCTCGTGGTCCGGCCGGTGCGGGCCCTGTCGAAGGCGGTCACCGCGGTCGACGTGTCCGGCGTGGACGGCGCGGTCAACGGCCTCGGCCGGGCGACCGCCGGGGCCGGAGCCGGGCTGGCGGCCTGGCACCGCGCGGCGCTACCCCGGGCCCTGGCCGGGGTGCTGATCGGCGCGGTGCTGGTGACGGTGACGGCGGTGGTGTTCGCATGAGCGAGGACTTCGGGGTGGCGGCATGAACACTTCCGCGTTGCTGCTGATCGGGTCGTTGGCGGTGCCGCTGGTCGGCGCCGTCGCCGCGCTGCTCGTGCGTGGCCGCGGCGGCACGGTCGTGGCGACCGTCGCCGCGGCGCTCACCCTGCTGCTGACCGCGCCGCTGCTGCTCGGCCGGGAGACCGCCCGGCCGTCCGGGCTGTGGCACGAGGTCGACCAGCCGTGGGTGCCCGACCTGCAACTGCGGCTGCACCTGGGCGTGGACGGCATCTCGTACCCCCTGGTCGTGCTGACCGCGTTGCTCACCCTGCTGTGCTGCGGCTACCTGCTGTGGCAGCGGCCGGAGCAGGCCAACCAGCTCGCCGCGCTGCTGCTGGTGATCGAGGTGGGCATCCTCGGCACCTTCCTCGCCTTCAACCTGGTGCTGTTCTTCCTCGCGTTCGAGGTGGTGCTGCTGCCGATGGCAGCGGTCATCGCGGGCTGGGGCGGCCCGGCCCGGCGCGCGGCGGCACTGAAGTTCGCGCTGTACACCCTGGCCGGGTCGGTGCTGCTGCTGGTCGGCGTGGTCGCCGTGGTGACGCAGACCGGCACCGCCGACATCGCCCGGCTCACCACCGAGCAGGGCCTGCTGTCGCACGACGCCCAGCTGTGGATCTTCGGACTGTTCGCGCTCGCGTTCGCGGTGAAGAGCCCGCTGTGGCCGCTGCACACCTGGCTGCCCGACGCGCACACCGAGGCCCCTACCGTCGGCAGCGTCATCCTGGCCGGAGTGCTGCTGAAGATGGGCACGTACGGCCTGATCCGGGTCGGGGTCGGCGTGACGCCCGAGGGCGCTTCGGCGTTCGCGCCCGCGCTCGGCGTGCTCGCTGTCGCCGCGATCCTGATCGGCTCGCTGGTCTGCCTGTCCCAGACCGAGGTCAAACGCCTTATCGCGTACTCCTCCGTCGGGCACATGGGTTTCGTGCTGCTCGGCATCGCCACCCTCAACGAGATCGGCCTGCAGGCCGCGCTGATCGGCAACATTGCCCACGGCCTGCTCACCGGCCTGCTGTTCTTCCTGGCCGGTGCGATCAAGGACCGGGCGCACACCGGCCTGCTCGCCGACCTGGGCGGGCTGCGCGAACGCCAGCCCTGGCTGGCCGGCGTGCTCGGCTTCGCCGCCCTCGGCAGCCTCGGCCTGCCCGGCCTCGCTGGGTTCTGGGGCGAGGCGTTCGCCGTGGTCGCCGCCGTGCGGCGGGACGGCACGCTGTGGACCGTGCTGGCGGTGCTGGCCGCGATCGGCGGCGCGCTGACCGCGGCGTACCTGCTGCGCCTGCTGCGCCGGGTCAGCCACGGCCCGCAGGCCGCGGCGCTGGCGGGCGCGCCCGAGGCTCGCGTCCCGGAACTGGTCGCCTGGTCGCCGCTGGTGGCCCTGGCACTGCTGCTCGGCGTGATGCCGATGCTGGTGCTGGGCATGTCCGCCGACGCGGTGGCCGCCCTGACGAGAGCGGTGGCGCCGTGAACCTGCAACTGATGCTGCCCCTGCTGGTCGCCGCCGGGACCGCCCTCGCGGTGCTGGTGGTGGATCTGATCACGCAGCCGCGCTGGCGCTGGCCGCTCGGCGTCGGACTGCTCGGCGCACTGGCCACCGCCGTGATCGCGGCCTTCACCGAGCCGCGCCAGATCGGCACCTTCTGCGCCGGCCTCGCCGCCCCCGGCAGCGACGCGATCATGCCGGTGGACTGCGCACTCGTCTTCGACTCCCGGGCCCGCCTGGTGGCGGTGCTGGTGGCGGCACTGACCGTCGGCGCGCTGCTGCTCTACGTCCCGGCGCTGCGCCGTGGCGACGCCCCCGCCGGTGAGACGGTCTTCCTGTTCGCGTGCGCGATGACCGGCGGCGTCGCCCTCGCCTCCGCGGGCGACCTGATCACCCTGATCGTGGCGCTGGAGACACTGACCATCCCGCTGTACGCCCTGGTGGCGCTGCACCGGCGGCGCGCGGGCGAAGCCGCGGCGGCCGCAGTGACCTTCTTCGCCAACAGCGTCGCCGCGACCGCGGTGACCCTGCTCGGCGCGGCGCTGCTCTACCTCGCCTCGGGCACCGTGCAGCTGCGCGGCCTGGTCTCCGCGCCGCTGTTCGCCACGGGGCAGTGGCGTCCCGTCGCGCTCACCGGCCTCGCGCTGATCCTGGTCGGCCTCGGCTTCAAGGTCGCCGCGGCGCCCCTGCACGCCTGGGCCCCGGCCACCTACGAGGGCGCGCCCGTGCCCGTCGCCGCGTTCCTGTCCACCGCCTCGAAGCTGGGCGGCGTGGTGGCGATCCTGATCGTCGTCGACGGCGTGCTGGCCACCGGCGCGGCCGGCGACGACCGCAGCATGTTTGTCACCGCCGGCATCACCCTGGCCGTGCTGGCCGCCCTGTCGATGCTGATCGGCACCCTGGTCGCCCTGCGCCAGCGGCGCACCGTACGCCTGCTCGCCTGGTCCTCGATCGCGCAGGCCGGGTTCATCCTCGCGCCGCTGGGCGGGCTCACCGGGCTGGCGCTGGCCGGTCAGGCCGACGGGCTGCTCGACGCCGCGCTCGCTTACACCGTGTTCTTCCTGGTCTTGGAACTCGCCGCGTTCAGCGCGGTGGTGGCGCTGCGCCCGGACGCGGCGGACGGCGGCAGCCTCGCCGACCTGCGCGGCCTCGGCCGGACCGCGCCCTGGCGGGCCGCCGCGCTCACCTTCGCCCTGGTCGGCCTGGCCGGCCTGCCGCCGATGCTGGCCGGCCTCTTCGCCAAGATCACGGTGATCCAGGCGCTGCTGCGCGTCGACTCCTACCGGCTCGCCCTGCTGGTCGCCCTGGTCTCCGTCATCGGCCTCGCCGTGTACTGGCGACCCGTCGCGGCGCTCTACGGCGCGGCCGACGTGTCCGGCGGATCCGATGCCGGCCCGGCCGCCCGCGTGGCGTGGGCCCCCGCCGCGGCCCTCGGCCTGGCCACCGCGGCGGGGCTGCTGCTGACCGTCGATCCGCAACTGGTCTACAGCGTGGTCACCGCCTGGCGGTGACCACGCTCCGGCCGCGGTTCGGCGCTTCGAGCGTGCCCGGCCCGCGCGAGCGGTGCGTCGTGTGCGCCTTCACATCGATTTTGATGTGGCCACATCAAAATCGATGTGAACCGCCGTCCCGAGTGACCCTGCCGCGAGGCGGCTGATGTGCCTTGAACCGGGCAAGCCACTCACAACGGATAACATGAACTTTCAGCATGTTCACAGCCCGCAGCGGGAACGTGGATGCCAGGAGCACTGGTTGCACCAGATGCGCGGCACACCCACCGCGCCACTCGTGGAGGGAAGGCATGCACAGCCACAACGGTCTGAAGACCGCAGCCCTACTGGGCCTGCTGACAGCGATCATCCTCGGCATCGGCTACTGGTTCGGGGGCAGCACCGGCCTGTTCATCGCCGTCATCGTGTCGCTGCTCATGAACGGTGTGAGCTACTTCTTCTCCGACAAGCTCGCACTGCGCTCGATGCGCGCCCAACCGGTCAGCGAGGCTGATTTCCCCCAGCTCCACCAGATGGTGCGCGAACTGTCCCAGCAGGCCGGGCAGCCCATGCCCCGCCTGTACGTCAGCCCCACCATGCAGCCCAACGCCTTCGCCACCGGCCGCAACCCGCAGCACGCGGCGGTCGCGGTCACCGAGGGCATCACCCGCATCCTCGACTACCGCGAACTGCGCGCCGTCATCGGCCACGAGCTGTCGCACGTCTACAACCGCGACATCCTCATCTCCAGCGTCGCCGGAGCGCTGGCCGGCATCATCACGATGCTGGCCAACCTCGCCTGGTTCATCCCGCTCGGCGGCGACGACGAGGACGGCCCCAACCCGCTGGCGCTGATGATGATGCTGATCCTCGGCCCGCTGGCCGCCACGATCATCCAGCTCGCCATCAGCCGCAGCCGCGAGTTCCAGGCCGACGCCTCGGGCGCGCAGCTGACGAACGACCCGCTGGCCCTGGCCAGCGCCCTCAAGAAGATCCACATGGGGGTACAGCAGATGCCGCTGCCCGCCGAGGGGCAGCTCGCCAGCTCCGCCCACCTGATGATCGACAACCCGCTGAAGGGCGGCGGTATCGCGTCGCTGTTCTCGACGCACCCGCCGATGGAGGAGCGGGTCCGGCGCCTGGAGGCCATGGCCGCCAGCTCCGGCCCCATCCAGTACATGCGCTGACGCCAACGAAAAGGCCCCGCCACACGGCGGGGCCTTTTCGTGTTCCCAACGTTTGGACCCCCGCGCTTCCGAGGCGTAACCAGGGCCTCGGACCCCCGCGAGGGCAGGACCAACGTACGACACCCGTACGACAAAATCGCGGGGGCTGTGCCGGGACCCCGGTGCCTGCGTTGACGCGGGCGAGGGCCGTGATCCCGGCAACTGCTACCGGTAGTTGGTGAACTGGAGGGCGACCTCGAAGTCGGCTCCCTTGAGCAGGGCGATGACCTCCTGCAGGTCGTCCTTCTTCTTGCCGGTGACCCGGAGCTGGTCGCCCTGGATCTGCGCCTGGACGCCCTTGGGGCCCTCGTCGCGGATCTTCTTGGAGATGGCCTTGGCCTTCTCCTGGTCGATGCCCTGAATGATCTTGCAGTCGATCTTGTAGACCTTGCCGGAGGACTTCGGCTCGCCGGCGTCCAGCGACTTCAGGGAGATGTTGCGCTTGATCAGCTTCTCCTTGAAGACGTCGAGCGCGGCCCTCGCCCGGTCCTCGGTGTTGGCCTGGACGGTCACGCCCTCCTCGCCGGCCCAGGCGATGGATGCCCCCGTGTCACGGAAGTCGAACCGCGTGCCCAGCTCCTTCTCGGCCTGGTGCAGGGCGTTGTCCACCTCCTGCCGATCAACCTTGCTGACGATGTCGAACGACGGGTTAGCTGCCATGCGTACCGTTTTAGCAGATCCGGCGGCGCGCCGTGCTCATGGTCCAACCCGCTTGCACATCGCTGCGGGCGTACCGCTATCCTTAGCGAGCCAACATCGCGTGCGGTGCTGGCAGCGCTGTTACCAGGCGGGTTGCCCGAGCGGCCAATGGGAGCGGACTGTAAATCCGTCGCGAAAGCTACAGAGGTTCGAATCCTCTACCCGCCACCAGCAGCAAGAACGCGGTTCTGACCAGCAAGAACGGTCGGGGCCGCGTTTCGCTTTGGGTGGTGGAACCCCGGGGTCTAGCGCCCTGACGGTAATGATCATGGATGTGACCGGCGGTGGGAGCTGCGGTCAGTCGGTCCGACGAACGTTCGATAAATTGCTCATAAATGGATCAGGCTGCATCTGGAGCCGGCAGTGAGCCTAAAAGATCGCCTCTCAGACTGGGTCGATGCCGATGGGGCTGCGTACAGTCTTGCTCTTGAGCTGGGCGTAATTGATCAAGGCATCCCCTTTGGGGAAGTGAAGTACCTGTTCTGGACGGTCAACCCGGTGGGAGACGGGCTCCATGCGGCGTTGCTTGCGCTTGTCGAGGCGGGTGTGCTGGAGATGCGTGACGATCACGCCTTCAGGTGGAGTCCGGGCTTCGCGGTGAAGGCGGTTCAGGCGCTGCGGGAGTCTGCGGAAGGCTAGGCCGCGCTGCGGTCGGGCTGTCCGGTCGTCCGGTCGATGTCGATGAGCAGAACCCGGTGTCCACTCCCGGGGTGGGAGCTCATGCAGAGGCTCGAATCCTGCTCGCGGTGCCTGCGCGGTGATCGGCCAAAAAGGCTATCTGTGCAGGTCACGGTTAGTAACGTGAGTACCGCACGCGCCGTGCCCGGTGCCGGGCGGTGCGCATCACATCGGACGGTTACCGAACGGAGAGCCGAACACGATCGTGATCGTGGATATGCCTGGGTGGAGAACCGCGTCTGTCCGTAACGGGTGGGCGGTGGAGCCGCTCAAGTTCGCGCGGTTCCCGAGCGGGACGCTGGACTCCGTCAGCCTCGTCGGCACCGCGCCGAATGCGGAGGAGGGCAAGGCCTACCTGTTCGATGTCCGGTACGCCAAGTCGGCACCGGCCGATGTCGTGGAGGCCATGGGCGGTGACCCGTGGACGGGCATCACTCGCGGAGCGTCGTACATCCAGCACGGGAATTTCCAGGTCGGGCACGTCTTCGGGCTGGACCAGGGCCGCAGCCTGAAGCTGGACGGGGCAAAGCAGGAGTTCAGAGTGCTTGCCCAGGAGGTACGCCCCGACGCGGAGTTCAAGGGGCGCAACCCGATGGCCATCTTGAGCGCGGCCCGGGATCGACGGAACTACGTCGGTGAAGCGTTTATCGCCGGAGTCGGCACCACCACGCTGCACTGAGCAAGTGCTGCGATAGGTGCACGCCGGCATCGGCCGGCGCTGACCACTCCGCTGTGGGATGTGGCGGGGACGGGTTAATTGGGGCGACAACCGTCGTACCGTACCCAGAGAATCCCCGGGTGACGCTCTCCGCCCTTCTCGGCCGTGCCCGCCCCCCGTCGCCCCTGGCGGGCCGCCTGTCCGTGCAGTCGCTGCTGTTCGCGCTCGGCGAGGGCACGTTCATGACCGGCTCGGCGGTGTTCTTCACCAAGATCGTCGGGCTGTCCGCCGCCCAGGTCGGTCTCGGCCTGACACTCGCGGGCATCGCCGCTTTCCTCGCCGCCGTGCCGATGGGCAAGCTGGTCGACCGGTACGGGCCGAAGAAGATGTGGGCGGTCAGCGCTGCCGGGCAGGCGGCGATGTTCGCGGTCTGGCCGTTCATCACCGACTTCCAGGGCTACGTGCTCATGGCTGTCGGCATGGAGGTGATCGGCGCGCTCGGCGCCGCGGCGTACGGGGCGTACACGATCGACGTGCTGCCGCCGGACGAGCGGGTGAAGTCACGCGCCTACATGTACTCCGCGCTCAACCTCGGCTTCACCCTCGGCTCGGTGATGGGCGGCATCGCGCTCGCGTTCCAGTCCAACGCGGTGCTGCACGCGCTGCCCTGGTTCACCGCCGCGGTCTTCCTGGTCAACGCCGCTGCCGTCACCCGGCTGCCCAAGGCTTCGCACGACGAGCGCACCCCGGAAGACCGCAAGGTGCGCATCCCCGGCCCGGGGCCGCTGCGCAACCCGGGTTGGCTGCTCACCACCTTCTTCAGCGGGGTGTTCTGGACCAACCAGGTGCTGCTGAACGTCGTCATCCCGCTCTGGCTGGTCGAGCAGACCGACGCGCCGCGGGTGCTGCTGGCCTTCCTGTTCGCCACCAACACCGTGATGTGCATCTTCCTGCCGATGGTCACCTCGCGCGGCGTCAAGGATCTGCCGACCGCGCTCAAGGCGATCCGGCTGTCCTCGACCTTCTTCGTGCTCTCCTGCCTGATCACGCTAGCCACGCACGACACCGTCGGCTGGGTGACGATCGCCCTGGTCTGGCTGGGCCACGTCACCGTGACCGGGGCCGAGCTCTACCTGTCGGCGGCGAGCTGGTCCTTCGAGGCCGAGCTGATGGATCCGCGCCAGCGCGGCGCCTATCAGGGCGCGGCCGAGCTGAGCGGCACCCTCGGCAAGGTCTGGGCGCCGGCGGTGTACACCTTCCTCGCGTTGAGCTGGGGCGCGGCCGGTTGGCTGGTGATCGCCGGCATCATCCTGCTGGCCACCGTCGCCATCCATCCGTCGACCCGGCTGGCCCGGCGATTCCTCGAACGGCACGTCCCCGCGGATGTGCTGGCCGACGCCCGCGCCTCCGCTGGCGATGCCGACGAAGGCGCCGGTGCGCCGTCACCCGGTCCAGCCGACGTGTCGCCGCCGGAGCCGGTCGGCAGCCGCTAGGCGCGCTGCCGCTCGGTGGAACAGCGGTCAGTCGGGGGTCTGGCCGGAGGGCCGCCGCCGGGCGAAGGACCGGCCGCCGAGGTAGGCCAGGCCGACGACCAGCAGGGCGGCGGCGGCGAACAGGAACAGGATTTCAGGGACACTGAGGTTCTCGAACACCCCGCGAGGATAGGGGTAAGGGGCCGAGCGTGCAGCCCCGGATCGGACGAACGTATGAGTTTGTCGATGCGTGGCCGCCGTCCGGCCGTGAAAGCCGGGTCGGGACGGTCTCGATCAGGGGACTTGGCCTGCGGCGATGACTGCGGCGGTGGGCATCGCGAGTCGGCCGTCCGTGTCGAGATGGGTGGCCACGGTCCGGTCGTAGCATGCCTTGACCTCCGCGACCGCCGCGTCGTCCAGGACGGCGAGCATCGCGCCGAGCACGCCTATCCCGTTCGCCGGTCCGGCCCACCAGTCCTCGGGGTCGGCGCGGTGGATCCAGGTGACGGTGTGCGCCGAGACCTCGGTCAGGTCCGCACCGCGCAGCAGATTCGCGAGCCCGTCGGTGTCCCGGGTGAAGTTCAGCTCCTCGGCGACCAGCGGCGCGGATTCCGGGCGGCGCAGGCCGCAGGCAGCCGCGATGGTGGCCCAGAGCTGCTGGAGCGGCGGTGCGGGAGCCGGCCAGACGCTCACCGCGATCCGGCCGCCGGAGCGGGTGACGCGCCGCAGTTCCGCGACCGCCGCAGCGGGGTCCCCGACGTGGTTGACGACGAAGTTGCCGACCACGGCGTCGAAGCACCGATCGTCGAGTGGCAGGTCGGGCAGCACACCGTGGCGTACGTCGGCGCCGGGCGCCTCGCGGCGGGCCGCCTCGACCATGCTCTGCTCGGCGTCGACCGCGGTGACGACCGCGCCGCGCGCCAGGCCGAGCGCCGCGACGGTGCCGGTCCCCGTGCCCGCGTCGAGCAGCCGGGTCCGCTCGCCGACCCGGGCCTCGTCGAGCAGTACCCCGGCGGTGTGCCCGCACAGGGTGGCGAAACTGCGCCGGTACGCCGCGGCGCGGCCCTGCCACAGGCGGCGCTCGTAGTCGTCGAAGGGTGTCGTCACCGGCCGGAGCCTACCGGCGGGTCCGGTCCCGCCACTCGGCGGCGAGCAGCGAGTAGACCTGCGCGTCGTGCTTCACGCCCTGGTACGGGAAGGCTTCGCGCAGCACGCCGTCGAGGGTCATGCCCAACCGCTTCGCGCAGGCGATGCTGCGCGCGTTGCCGGGCACGGTGCGCCACTCGATGCGGTTGATGCCGCGCTCGTCGACCGCCCAGGCGATCATGCGCGTGGCGGCGCGGGTGATCAGGCCGCGTCCTTCGGCGTGCGGGGCGAGCCAGACGCCGATCTCGGCGGTGGAGAAGCGGACGTCGAACGTGCGGAAGAGGGTGCCGCCGACCAGTTCGCCGTCGAGCCAGATCCCGTAGATGCGGCCGCCGTCGCGGGCGGCCTCGTCGGCGTATCGCTGCAGCCAGGCCCGGGTCAGCGGCTCGTCGGTGAGGGCGACGGACCACGGCAGCCAGGGCGCGAGATGGGCGCGGTGCCGCTCGATGAAGGCCGCGAACTGCTCGGCGTAGGCGGGTTCGAGGGCGCGCATCTCGGCGGTGTCGGTGAGGCGGTGGGTCAGCACGGGGGCTCCAGTCTCGCGTACCAAACGTTTGTTATGTATGTTGGCGTAGCGTAGCCGATGGACCAGAGGAGTGGCGATGCCCGCACGCGGTGACCATGACGCCCGGCGTCGGGACGTTTCCCAGGCGGTGTGGGAGGTGCTCGCGGCGAGGGGCTTCGGCGGGCTGACCTTGCGCGCCGTCGCCGCGCAGCTGGGTGCGTCGACGGGGCTGCTCACGCATTATTTCCCCAGTAAGAAGGCGCTGATGCGCCATGCGCTGGAGGTGGCGCACGAGCACGGGCAGCGACGCGAGCGCCCGGTGGCCGAGGGTGAAGGGCTGCCTGGCCTGCGTGCCGCGCTGCTGCACGTGATGCCGCTGGACCCGGAGATCGCCGCGATGAACCGAGTGTGGGTGAGCTTCTGGGACGCCGCACTAGGGGACGACGAACTCGCTGCGGCTGAGCTGCGGCGATACGAACGCTGGCGGGGCATGCTGCGGCCGCACGTCGAGGCGGCCGTCCGCTTGGGGCAGTTGCCGGCCGACGCCGATCCCGACGACGTCGTGGCCACCGCGGCCGGGTTCGCGCACGGGCTGGTGGTGCAGGCGCTCTTCGACCCGGATCGGTTTCCGCCGCGGCGGCAGATCAAGCTGGTGGACGACTTCGTGGCACTGCTGGCCCGCTGACCGGCGGGGAGGGGCGCCTCGCGGTGGCGGCCCCGGCGCGGTCAGCGGTGCAGGTGCTCCAAGTTGCGCCATTCGCCCTGCGCGCACAGGCCGTCGGCGACCCGCCGGGCTTCCCGCTCGGTGGCGTACTCCCGCATCACGGAGCGCCCGTGCTGGCGGTGCTCGACCTCCCACGGCCCGGCCGGGTTGACGCGCAGGAACACGTCCTGGCGCCGGTAGCTGGCGGTGGTGCCGTTCCAGCGGTGCTCTACCAGTCGCATCATGGCGGTATCGTACACATGTTCGAACCACGGTCAAAGACTGTTCGGGGCACGCCCGGGGACGTACAGTGTTGCTTCGCGCACCTGCCGTCGGGAGGGCTGGTTCGGCCGGATATTCGAATCACCACCGAACGGCTATTTATCCGCGTGTCGGCGGCGTGGCACGTCATCCGGACTTCCTCCGTGCCAGCGACTGTGGCACGATCCATGGCAGTCCCTTATCTTTTCTGCTGTCCTATGGAGTCGAAGATGCGCACACGCAGGCTTGGCCGTCTGATGAGCCGTGGAGCTGTCCTCCTCGCTCTCAGCGCGGCTGCTCTCGGCGTCGCGAACCCGGCTTTGGCGGACCGGGAGACGTCGGACAAGCCGGCCGAGCCGGTGGCGGAGCTGCTCAGCACCGACTGGGGAATCGTCCAGCCGGTCCAGCCGGACGGCGGCGAGCAGGACCTGGGCGGCCCCATCGTCCGTACGGAGTCCACCGACTGGGGCTGACCGGGCAGGCCCCGTGGTCCCAGATCGGTCTGAGCGGAGCGGACAACGGCATTGGCTAGAGCTATCCGACGCGCCCAGCGTTCCGCGGAGCTCGCGTGGCTGATCACCGGACCGCTCGTCCTGATCACCCTGGGGCTGACGGCGCTGGTGGTGAACCGGAGCGTCGCGCCGCCTGTGGGCGACTGGGACCTGGCGCTGATCTTCCTCGGGCTCTTCCTCGGCGCCGAGATGGCCGTGGTCCAGTTCGAGATCCGGCGTCATCATTTCGTCGTCACGCTGGCAGACATCCCGTTCGTGCTCGCCCTGGCCTATCTGCCGCCGGTGACGCTGCTCGTGGTGCGAGTGCTGGTCTACGCGTTCGTCCAGTGGCGTCGCGGCACGGTGCCGGTCAAGGCCGCCTTCAACATCGCGCTCATGGCCGCGGGCACCGCCTGCGCGAACCTCGTCGTATTGAGCGGCGGCCCGATCGACCCGAGGGACCCGGGGACGTGGGCCGTGCTGGCCGTCGCCGTGCTGACCACGGACGCCGTGCAGGTCGCCGGCGTCGCGGGTGTCATCAGCCTGGTGCAGGGCCGGCTCGCGCCGCAGGAGCTGGCCTCCACGGCGGTGCCCGGCGCTGTCGTGGCCGTCGTCAACACCACCATCGGCCTGGCCGTGCTGGTGATCCTGCAGCAGGGCCCGGCGGCCTACCTGCTGCTCGCCGTGCTGGTCGCATTCTTCTTCCTCATGTACCGGTCATATGCGCGCTCCTCGAACCAGCACCGCACACTGACCGAGATCTACGACCTCACCGGCGCCATCTCCGACACCCCGCATGACGGCACCCTGCCCGACGTCCTGCTGGGCCGGGTTCGGCGGCTGCTGCAGGCGGAGTACGCCACGCTGTGGCTGCCCGCCCAGGGCCGCCACCCCGAGGTGCTGCTCAGCGCGCGGGCCGACGACAAGGGCCTGCTCGACGTGGCGGGCACGCCGGAGTCCCTGCGAAAGCAGGCGGTCGAGACCGGGCAGACGGTCGCCGCGAGTGCCAAGCTCGGCGACGACCAGCTGCGCACGCAACTGCGCGAGCACGGCACCAAGGACGCCATCGTCGTGCCGCTGCGGGCCAGCTCGGCCGTCATCGGCACGCTCGAGGTGGCGGGCCGGCTCGGTGACAATCTGTCCTTCGACCCCAACGACGTCCGCCTGCTGGAGGCGATCGCCGCGCACGCCGCGGTGGCGGTCGAGAACAACCGCCTGGTCGACCGGCTGCGGTTCGACGCCTACCACGACGCGCTCACCGCGCTGCCCAACCGCCGGCGCATCAACCAGGCGCTGGAGGAGGCCGTGCGCGTCCGGGCGCCCGGCGAGGTCGTGGCGGTGCTGATGTTCGACGTCGACGGGCTGCGCGACGTCAACGACTCGCTCGGCCACGCCGCGGGCGACCAACTGCTGGCCGAGGTCGCCACCCGGCTGCGCACGCTGTCGCCGCCGGCGGCGCTGGTCGGCCGGGTCGGCGGCGACGAGTTCGTGGTGACGCTGCGCCTGCCCAACGCCGAGGCGGCGCTGCAGCTGGCGGCGGAGCTGCGCGGCCAGCTGCAGGACCCGATGACCTTCGGTTCGCTGACGCTGGACGTCGACACGGCGGTCGGGCTCAGCCTGCACCCGGAACACGGCTCCGACCCGGCGACGCTGCTGCAGCGCGCCGACGTGGCGACCCACTCGGCGAAGGCGCTGGCCGGCGGAGTGCAGCTGTTCGACCTGGCGCTGGAGTCGCGCTCGGTGCGCCGGCTCGGGCTGGCCGGGGACCTGCGCCGCGCCCTGGACAACGACGAGCTGGAGGTCTACTTCCAGCCCAAGGTCACGCTGCGGGACCGCCGCCTGGTCGGCGTCGAGTGCCTGGCCCGCTGGGAGCACCCGACGCACGGCGCGGTGCAGCCGGAGGACTTCGTCGCGGTGGCCGAGCACACCGGGCAGTTGGCCCGGCTCACCGAGGTAGTGCTGCGGGAGGGCCTGCGGCGGGCCCGCCAGTGGGTGGACGCGGGCCGACCGCTGTCGGTGGCGGTGAACCTCTCGCCGCGCACGCTGGTCGACCCGGCGTTCCCGGACCGGGTGGACGAGCTGCTCCAGGAGTACGGCGTGTCACCCGACCGGCTGACCCTGGAGATCACCGAGGACGGCGTGGTGGACGGCGTCGACCGGCTGCTGCCGACCCTGCGCCGGCTCTACGACCTCGGCGTGCACCTGAGCGTGGACGACTTCGGCACCGGCTACTCGTCCCTGTCCTACCTGCGCCGCCTGCCGGTGCACGAGGTGAAGGTCGACCGCTCGTTCGTGCAGGGCATGGCCACCGATCCGGGTGACCTGGCCATCGTGCGGGCCGTGGTGGACATCTCGCGGCACTTCGGGCTGAGCGTGGTCGCCGAGGGCGTGGAGAGCGAGCTGACGCTGGAGCTGCTCGAGGAGATCGGCTGTGACATCGGGCAGGGCTTCCTGTTCAGCCGGCCATTGCCGTACGAGCGGCTGGAGGCCTGGCTGGGCGCCCAGACCGACGCCGAACCGACCCCGCTGGGCGAGGTTCGCCGCCTGCGTGCGGTGGGCTGAGCCACACCGCGCCGCGCCGGGGGTAACCCGATTTCCGCGGCGGCTGGTTGTTGTGTACTCTTACCAAGGCGCGCGGCGAGGTGGGAAATCACCTGGCAACGAGCACGCCCCCTTAGCTCAGTCGGCAGAGCGTCTCCATGGTAAGGAGAAGGTCTACGGTTCGATTCCGTAAGGGGGCTCGACCGGACTCCCGGTGCATCCACCGGGAGTGCCCGCCACGGCGGTGTAGCTCAGATGGCAGAGCAAGCGGCTCATAATCGCTGTGTCGCCGGTTCAATTCCGGCCACCGCTACGCTGTGTTGAATCGCTGGCGCGTGTCGCCAGTCAACGCGAGATCGCAGATCGGTGAGATATTCCCTGGTCGCGGTGTGAGGGTCGCCATGGCGAGCCTTTTTGCGTGTCTGGATGGACGTCGTCTATCGTGGCATGCCGGTAACTCAAAGAAGCTTGTTCTAGAAAGGCACTCCCGTGGCCAAGGCGACTGACGTACGTCCAAAGATCACCATGGCGTGCGTGGACTGCAAGGAGCGGAACTACATCACCAAGAAGAACCGGCGTAACGACCCGGATCGGATTGAGCTGAAGAAGTTCTGCCCGCGCTGCGGCAAGCACACCGCGCACCGCGAGACCCGCTGACCTTACGGTCGAGCAGACGTTCCCAGCAGGGGGCGGCCCATCGGGCCGCCCCCTGCTGGCATAGGTTCACGGGTATGCCGTTGGACCAGTCATTCACCGGTCGGACCTATCCGCCGACCGAGCCCTACCAGGTGGGCCGCGAGAAGATCAGGGAGTTCGCCACCGCCATCGGCGCGGACGACGCCCTGTACCACGACGTGGAGGCCGCGCAGAAGGCCGGCTATCGCGACGTCGTGGCCCCGCCCACCTTCCCGATCATCCTGAGCTTCGCCGCCATGGAGCAGATCGTCACCGACCCGGAACTGGGCATGGACTACACCCGCGTGGTCCACGGCGACCAGCGCTTCTCGTACCGCCGCCCGATCGTCGCCGGGGACGAGCTGGTCGTCGTCAGCAGCATCGACGACATCACGCACCGCGGCGGGCACGACTTCCTGACCACCCGCGCGGAGCTGGCCACGCCGGCCGGCGAGCCCGTGGTGACCGTGGTGTGCAAGCTCGTCGTCCGAGGGCATGGTGAGTGAGATGGCATACGAGAAGGGGCAGCAGCTGCCCCTGCAGACGTTCCGGGTGACCCGGGCCGACCTGGTCCGCTACGCGGGCGCGTCGGGCGACTTCAACCCGATCCACTGGAGCGAGCGCACCGCCGTCGGCGTGGGCCTGCCCGGGGTGATCGCACATGGGATGTACACCATGGCCCTGGCGGGCCGGGCGGTCACCGGCTGGGTCGGTTCCGCCGACGCGGTTCTCGACATCGGGGTCAGGTTCACCCGTCCGGTGCCGGTGCCCGACACCGACGAAGGCACCGAGGTGGAGTTCACCGCGGTGATCAAGAGCGTGTCCGAGGACGATCTGGTGACCTTCGACCTCACCGCGACCTGCGCCGGTGAGAAGGTGTTGGCGCAGGCCAGGGTCGTGGTCAAGCAGATCTGAGGGCGGCTCGATTGGGCGGCCGGCCGGTGCCGAGAGAAAATAGGGAGTGCCAGTTGGCCCACTCGCCTGTCTACCCGTACACTGGTCGGCCGTGGGGTTAGTGAACTCCGCCGGTGGTTTTCGGCCTCCGGCAGGGTGCTCTTTCCCGCACAGGGGTGTGGCGCAATTGGCAGCGCAGCGGTCTCCAAAACCGCAGGTTGCAGGTTCGAGTCCTGTCGCCCCTGCTGGCTCTGGCCTACCGGCCCGCGGTGGGCGATCATGGGAATCGGCCCACCGGTTGTCTTCCGCGACGACCTCGGCTGGTGGACCATGGTCGTATGGCCCGTATCGGCCCCACAGCGTGGGGGCGGGTCAGATGTGACAGGTGCTCCTCGTGCGACTGCGTCGGGCACACGGGATCGTGTTCCCTACACGGTTCCGACACCACCCCGCGAGATGGAAGTAGGGCGAAGTGGCCGAGAGCAACCGACGTGGCGAGGACGCCGCGGCCGAGCACGTTGACGACGTGTTCGACGACGCTGTCGACGACGACACCCAGGACGACGAGTCCGGCGTCTCCGGCGGTGGCACCGCGACCAAGTCTCGCAAGGTGACTGACGGCAAGGGCTCGCGCGCGGTCAAGAGCGCGGAGAAGGCCGAGAAGGTCGGCTTCTTCGGCCGTATCGGACGTTTTGTCCGTGAGATCGTCGCCGAGCTGCGTAAGGTCATCTGGCCGACGCGGAACGAGCTGCTGACGTACACCGCGGTGGTCCTGATCTTCGTGTCGTTCATGATGGCTGTCGTGACGCTGCTGGACCTCGCCTACGCCAAGGGCGTGCTGTTCGTCTTCGGCGACGCGAAGTAACACAAACTACGGAAGTGAGCGGCTACGTGCCTGAGTACGACGAGACGGCCCAGACGGAAGACACCGAGGTGACCTCCGCGGTCGCGGTGACCGACGAGCCCGCACTTGCGACGGCACCCGCTGAGGACGAGTTCGACCCCGCCGCCGAGCTGCGCCAGAAGCTGCGCTTCGCGCCCGGCGACTGGTATGTCGTGCATTCGTACGCCGGTTACGAGAACAAGGTCAAGACCAACCTCGAGACCCGGATCACGAGCCTCGACATGGAGGAGTTCATCTTCCAGGTCGAGGTGCCGACCCGCGAAGAGGTCGAGGTCAAGAACGGCAAGCGCACCCAGGTGCAGAGCAAGGTCTTCCCCGGCTACCTGCTGGTCCGCATGGACCTCACGCCGGAGTCGTACTCGTGTGTGCGCAACACCCCGGGTGTGACCGGCTTCGTGGGCGCGACGGACCGGGCTGACCGCCCGGCGCCGCTGAGCCTCGACGAGGTGCTGAAGTGGCTGCTGCCCGCGGTGGAGCAGCCCGGCGCCGGCCAGAAGAAGGCCAAGGCCGAGGTCCGGGTGCTGGACTTCGAGGTCGGCGACTCGGTCACCGTCACCGACGGCGCCTTCGCCTCGCTCCCGGCCACGATCTCCGAGATCAACGCTGACCAGCAGAAGCTCAAGGTGCTGGTGTCGATCTTCGGTCGGGAGACCCCGGTCGAGCTGAACTTCAACCAGGTCGCCAAGATCTAGTTGCGGATGTGACCGCGCGGCGGGTGTCCCTCGGGACCCCGCCGCGCGGCGTTTTCGGCGCTCCGCAGGTCACCTCGGGTGCGATGGCCCACCTCGCCGAATAGGCGTCCGCGAGTATGCGCTAACCTAGAACGTCCGGCCTGTGCCGCGCGCTGACCGTGCGCGCGAACGCACCGGCCGGTCCGGTGTAAACCACCCTGATCCGCCGAACGGGCGGGTCGACAAGTCCCAGGAAGTAGACATGCCTCCGAAGAAGAAACTCGTCAAGACGTTCACGCTGCAGCTGAAGGCCGGCCAGGCCACCCCGGCTCCGCCGGTCGGTCCGGCGCTGGGCCAGCACGGCGTGAACATCATGGAGTTCTGCAAGGCGTACAACGCCCAGACCGAGTCGCAGCGCGGTGACATCGTCCCGGCACAGATCAGCGTTTACGAGGACCGCTCGTTCACGTTCGTGCTGAAGACGCCGCCGGCCGCCCGTCTCCTGATCAAGGCCGCCGGTGTCGCCAAGGGCTCCGGCGTGCCGCACACCACCAAGGTCGGTTCGGTGACGCGTGCCCAGGTGCGCGAGATCGCCGAGAAGAAGATGTCCGACCTGAACGCCAACGACCTGGACATGGCCGAGCGCATCATCGCCGGCACCGCCCGGTCGATGGGCATCACCGTCAAGGACTGAATGCCGCACGCGGCATCCGCCGCCTGACGGTCGAAGTTTCGTGGGAGGGCCCGGCGAGGGCTCGACACAACCACAGGAGATCTTGAGAAATGAAGCACGGCAAGAGCTACAACAAGTCCGCTGAGCAGGTCGACCGGGACAAGCTGTACACCCCGGTCGAGGCGATCAAGCTGGCGAAGGACACCACCAAGGTCAAGTTCGACGCCACGGTCGAGGTCGCGATGCGCCTCGGCGTCGACCCCCGCAAGGCGGACCAGATGGTCCGCGGCGTGGTCAACCTGCCGCACGGCACCGGTAAGACCGCCCGCGTCATCGTCTTCGCCTCCGGCGAGAAGGCCGCCGAGGCGACTGCCGCCGGCGCCGACGCCGTCGGGACCGACGAGCTGGTGGCCCGAATTCAGGAGGGCTGGCTGGACTTCGACGCCGCGATCGCGACGCCGGACCAGATGGCCAAGATCGGTCGGATCGCGCGGATCCTGGGCCCGCGCGGCCTCATGCCGAACCCGAAGACCGGCACGGTCACGATGGACATCGCCAAGGCGGTGTCGGACATCAAGGGCGGAAAGATCACCTTCCGCGTGGACAAGCACTCGAACCTGCACCTGATCATCGGTAAGGCGTCGTTCTCTGCGGAGCAGCTGGTCGACAACTACGCCGCGGTGCTCGAGGAGGTGCTGCGGTCCAAGCCGTCGGCGTCCAAGGGCAAGTACCTGAAGAAGGTCTTCGTGACCACCACGATGGGCCCCGGCATCCCGGTCGACCCCAACGTGACCCGCAACATCCAGGAGAACCCCGAGGCCTGATCCGCCTCGCCACTCCACGCCGAAAGCGCCGCCCGCACCTGCGGGCGGCGCTTTCCGCTTTCCCCGCCCCGGCTCCGCCCCGCCCCGCCCCGGCTCCGCCCCACCCCGCCTCCGCGCCACCCCGGCCCGGGCCCGGCCCGGGTGAAGGAAGGGCACCTTCACATCGCCATAGGTAGAGGAAGGTGCCCTTCCCGACATTCCGGCCGATGATGATCGCTGTTTGTGGTCAGAAAGTGGGGGCGGACCGCACTTTCTGACCACAAACAGCGATCATCGCCGCGAGCCGCGAGCCGCGAGCCGCGAGCCGCGAGCCGCGAGCCGCGAGCCGCGAGCCGCGAGCCGCGAGCCGCGAGCCGCGAGCCGCGAGCCGGCGGGTCAGGGGTGGGGCCAGGCGGTGCGGATCGCGTCGAGCGCCTCGTCGAGATCCGCGCCGAGGGTGAGGGCGGTGGTGGTGTACCCGTGCGCGGCCTGCGCCAGCGGCCCCCGTCGGTCCGCCGGTGGTTCAGGGGTGCGCGCGGCGACCACCGTGCCCGCCGCCCGCCGGGTGGTGACCAGCCCGGCCGCCTCCAGCTCCTGGTAGGCGCGGGCGACCGTGCCGGTGGCCAGGCCCAGGTCGGCGGCGAGCTGCCGGATCGGCGGCAGGCGGTGTCCGGCCGCCAGCAGCCCCCCGTTGATCAGCGCCTCGACCTGAGCCCGGATCTGTTCATAGGGCGGCACGGGGCCGGGCCGGATGGTGATCGTGGGGATCACGCCACGGCCTCGGCCGGCTCCCGCCGCGTACCGATGCTCACGACACCCGCTGGACCCGGGTCGATCAGTAGGTGCAGGTAGTGCGTGAACACCAGGAACGCGGACAGCGCCAGGGCGGACAGGACGAACATCCACCAGCCCCAACCGCCGAGGAAGATCACCCAGTGGCGCTGGCTGTAGCAGAACATCCCACCGGCCAGGGTGCCGGAGAGCAGCACTCCGGTGGCGCCGAGGACCAGCCGGGACGCCCGCCGCCGCCACGCTTCGTCGGCGGCTAGGTGTTGCGGGTCCAGCCCGGCGCGCCCGGCCTCGGCGATGCGGCGCAGCAGATGCCGTGCCAGCAGCCACCAGCCGGCAAGGATCACGGCCGTGGGTGTCAGGCGCAGCACGGCACCGCCGGTGTCGTAATCCCCGGACCAGGTGACCTCACCCGTCCCCATCTGTACGGCGATCACCGGCACTGTCGCCAGCACCGCCAGCCCCAGCCAGCGCAGCCGGGCCCGGGATCCGGGCGGCAGGTACGCGTCGACGTCGCGGGCCGTGAGATGCGCCGTCGACTGCCCGGACCGGGACGGCCGGGGTGACATCAGCTCGCTGACCGCGACCCCGGCGAGCACGAACACGGTGAACAGGGGCACGGCGAGCGGGATCAGCGAGCTGTTGGCCACCGTCAGGCCCAGCGCCCCGCCCAGGACCACCCCGGCCGACCGCACGTAGGCGGCTCCGTTCATCTTTGACCTCCCCGTTGTATCAGACAACTGATACAAGTGAACGCCATCGCTGTCTCTTGTGTCAATCGATTGATACAAGACGGCTCACACCACCCCCGATTTGGCGGCCGGTGCCAGGTCACGTATCGTTACCGGCAACAGTTCCACCCAAAGACCGCTGGTCATCGGATCCGGAGTCATCCGGAGACGATCGAAGGCCCCGTCGCTCGGCAACGAGCGGACCCACGGGCGGCCCGCGCAGGGAAGAACGGTGAGCCTGGCGGCCCTGTGCCGCGCGAAGCCCCGTGCGCCCTGCGCCGGGGCGTTTTGTTTGTCCGCTTCTGTCGAACGCCGGGTCCCGCGAGACCAGCCTGGAGTACGAGAGAGGAGGGGACATGGCGGACAAGATCCGTGCCGACAAGGCCGGCAGTGTTGCGGAGCTCACCGAGCGCTTCCGCGAGTCGAACGCCACGGTGCTCACCGAGTACCGCGGCCTGACCGTGAAGCAGCTGACCGAGCTGCGTCGTTCGCTGGGCGGTGCCGAGTACACCGTTGCCAAGAACACGCTTGCCAAGCGCGCCGCGACCGACGCCGGTCTGACCGGTCTCGACGCTCTGTTCACCGGTCCTACCGCGCTCGCCTTCGTCTCCGGCGATGTCGTCGAGGCGGCGAAGGGCCTGAAGGAGTTCGCGAAGGCGAACCCGCTGCTCGTCATCAAGGGCGGCGTCTTCGAGGGCAAGGCGATCTCGGCGGCTGACGTCGCCAAGCTCGCCGACCTCGAGTCCCGCGAGGTGCTGCTGGCCAAGCTGGCCGGCGCGATGAAGGCAAGCATGGGCAACGCCGCGGCGCTGTTCCAGGCCCCGCTGGCGCAGGCCGTTCGCACGGTTGCTGCCCTGCAGGACAAGCGCGAGAAGGAGGGCGCCGACGCCTGACGGCGTCGACGTCATCCGAACCATCCAGCTCGCGGCGCCCTGCCGCGGCATGTAGACCCGTTACGAAAGGACGCCTGACATGGCGAAGCTGAGCAGCACCGAGCTCCTCGACGCGTTCAAGGAGATGACCCTGATCGAGCTCTCCGAGTTCGTGAAGCAGTTCGAGGACACCTTCGACGTGAAGGCCGCCGCTCCGGTCGCCGTCGCGGCCGCCGGCCCGGTCGGCGGCGCGCCGGCCGAGGTCGAGGAGAAGGACGAGTTCGACGTCGTCCTCGAGTCCGACGGTGGCAAGAAGATCCAGGTCATCAAGGTCGTGCGTGAGCTGACCGGCCTGGGCCTGAAGGAGGCCAAGGACGTGGTCGAGGCCGCGCCGAAGGCCATCATCGAGAAGGCCAACAAGGAGACCGCGGAGAAGGCCAAGGCCAAGCTCGAGGCCGAGGGCGCCAAGGTCACCCTCAAGTAATCTGGCCAAGATCTGGCCGAGGGCGGCCGCAATCATGCGTCACCCTCAAGTGATCTGAGGTCACGCCGACGGCTTTACGCCAAGAGCGTGACCGCATCGAGGGGCGGGCATCCACTGGATGCCCGCCCCTTGTTCATGCTGGGCAAACGCGTAGTGATGCGAAGTTGACGCAGTGTTGGACACTGGAACCCGTCGCCGGGTCTTGACGTGAACGGCGACGACAGGCAGTCTTTCTTCAGTACGACCTTCCGAGTACGTAGCGGGCGGGGTACAGAGCGTGGCGACACCGATCTGAAGGTGGTCTGGAGCACGTTCTGCGAAAGCCTGCCATGGGGACTCGACAGCGGTCGGTGGTTCTGCTACAGTGCTAGTTTGCGCTGCCCTTCGACTTTCCCCCTGCCCGGAATGCCGGACGTTTTCTGACGTCGGCTCTGGACCAGGGGTTGTCGGGTTGCTCGCGTAACGGCCGTTGCACCACCGGTCCTCGGAAGGACGTATCTTGGCAGCCTCCCGCCCTGCGAAGACCAGTCGATCGTCGAGCGCGTTCGCTCCCCGCCGGATCTCCTTCGGCAGGATCACCGAACACCTCGAAGTACCCAATCTGCTCGCTATCCAAACCGAGTCTTTTGACTGGCTTGTCGGCAATGAGTCCTGGCAGTCCCGTTCGTCGGCTCTCGCAGACGCCCGCTCGGGACTCGCGGAGATCCTCGAAGAGATCAGCCCGATCGAGGACTTCTCCGGCACCATGTCGCTCAGCTTCTCCGACCCGCGCTTCGACGAGGTCAAGGCCTCCATCGAGGAGTGCAAGGAGAAGGACCTCACCTACTGCGCGCCGCTGTTCGTGACCGCGGAGTTCACCAACAACTCGACTGGCGAGATCAAGAGCCAGACCGTGTTCATGGGTGACTTCCCGATGATGACGCCGAAGGGCACTTTCATCATCAACGGCACCGAGCGCATCGTCGTCAGCCAGCTTGTCCGCTCTCCTGGCGTGTACTTCTCCAAGGAGCCGGACAAGACCTCCGACCGCGACCTCTCCAGCGTCAAGGTCATCCCGAGCCGGGGTGCCTGGCTGGAGTTCGACATCGACAAGCGCGACACGGTCGGTGTGCGTATCGACCGCAAGCGCCGACAGGCCGTCACGGTCCTGCTGAAGGCGATCGGTTGGACCAACGACCAGATCCGCGAGCGCTTCGCGTGGTCCGAGTTGCTGATGACCACCCTCGAGAAGGACCACATCGCCGGTCAGGACGAGGCCCTTCTCGACATCTACCGCAAGCTGCGCCCTGGCGAGCCGCCGACGCGCGAGAACGCCCAGACCCTGCTCGACAACCTCTTCTTCAACCCGAAGCGGTACGACGTCGCCAAGGTCGGTCGTTACAAGTTCAACAAGAAGCTCGAGCTCGAGATCCCGATCACGACGGGAACGCTGACCGAGGACGACATCGTCGCCACCGTGGAATACCTCGCTCGCCTGCACGCGGGCGAGGAGGGCTACGAGGCCGACGACATCGACCACTTCGGCAACCGTCGTCTGCGCACCGTCGGCGAGCTGATCCAGAACCAGGTTCGGGTCGGTCTCTCCCGCATGGAGCGCGTCGTGCGTGAGCGCATGACCACGCAGGACGTCGAGGCGATCACGCCGCAGACCCTGATCAACATCCGCCCCGTGGTGGCCGCGATCAAGGAGTTCTTCGGCACGTCGCAGCTGTCGCAGTTCATGGACCAGACCAACCCGCTCGCGGGTCTGACCCACCGTCGCCGCCTGTCGGCGCTCGGCCCGGGTGGTCTGTCGCGTGACCGTGCCGGCTTCGAGGTCCGTGACGTGCACCCGTCGCACTACGGCCGGATGTGCCCGATCGAGACGCCGGAAGGCCCGAACATCGGTCTGATCGGCGCGCTGTCGACGTTCGCGCGGGTCAACCCGTTCGGGTTCGTCGAGACGCCGTACCGCAAGGTCGTCGAGGGCCGGGTCACCGACCAGATCGACTACCTGACCGCGGACGAGGAAGACCGTTACATCAAGGCGCAGGCGAACGCCGTGCTGATGGGTGACGGCTCCTTCGCCGAGGACCGCGTCCTGGTCCGCCGTAAGGGCGGTGAGGTCGACTACGTGCCGCCGGCACAGGTCGACTACATGGACGTGTCGCCGCGGCAGATGGTGTCCGTCGCGACCGCGATGATCCCGTTCCTCGAGCACGACGACGCCAACCGCGCGCTCATGGGCGCGAACATGCAGCGTCAGGCGGTGCCGCTGGTCAAGGCCGAGGCCCCGCTGGTCGGCACGGGCATGGAGTACCGTGCCGCGACCGACGCCGGCGACGTGGTCGTGGCCGAGGTCGGCGGTGTGGTCGAGGACCTGTGCGCGGACTACATCACCGTGCACCAGGACGACGGCTTCCGCCGGACCTACCTGCTGCACAAGTTCCGCCGGTCCAACTCGGGCTCGTGCGTGAACCAGAAGCCGGTGGTCCCGGAGGGCGCCCGCGTCGAGGCCGGTCAGGTCATCGCCGACGGCCCCTGCACCGACAACGGCGAGATGGCGCTCGGCCGCAACCTGCTGGTCGCCTTCATGCCGTGGGAGGGCCACAACTACGAGGACGCGATCATCCTGTCCCAGCGCCTGGTGCAGGAGGACGTTCTCACCTCGATCCACATCGAGGAGCACGAGGTCGACGCCCGCGACACCAAGCTGGGCCCGGAGGAGATCACCCGCGACATCCCGAACGTCAGCGAAGAGATGCTGGCGGACCTGGACGAGCGGGGCATCATCCGGATCGGCGCGGAGGTCGTGCCGGGCGACATCCTGGTCGGCAAGGTCACGCCCAAGGGCGAGACCGAGCTGACCCCGGAGGAGCGGCTGCTCCGCGCGATCTTCGGTGAGAAGGCGCGCGAGGTCCGCGACACCTCGCTGAAGGTGCCGCACGGCGAGACCGGCACGGTCATCGGTGTGCGCACGTTCTCCCGCGAGGACGGCGACGAGCTGCCCCCGGGCGTCAACGAGCTGGTCCGGGTGTACGTGGCCCAGAAGCGCAAGATCCAGGACGGTGACAAGCTCGCCGGCCGCCACGGCAACAAGGGTGTCATCTCCAAGATCCTTCCGGTCGAGGACATGCCGTTCCTCGAGGACGGCACCCCGGTCGACATCGTGCTCAACCCGCTGGGCGTGCCCGGTCGAATGAACATCGGCCAGGTTCTCGAGGTCCACCTGGGCTGGGTCGCGAAGACCGGCTGGAAGGTCTCGGGCGACGACGCCGAGTGGAAGAAGGCACTGCGCTCGATCGGCGCGCACGAGGCCGAGGCCAACACGAACGTGGCCACCCCGGTCTTCGACGGCGCGCACGACGACGAGATCGCCGGTCTGCTCGGCAGCACCCTGCCCAACCGCGACGGCACCCAGCTGATCGGCGAGTCGGGCAAGGCCAAGCTGTTCGACGGCCGCTCCGGCGAACCGCTGCCGGACCCGATCTCGGTCGGCTACATGTACATCCTGAAGCTGAACCACCTGGTCGACGACAAGATCCACGCTCGGTCGACCGGCCCGTACTCGATGATCACGCAGCAGCCGCTGGGTGGTAAGGCGCAGTTCGGTGGCCAGCGGTTCGGCGAGATGGAGTGCTGGGCGATGCAGGCCTACGGCGCGGCTTACGCGCTGCAGGAGCTGCTGACCATCAAGTCCGACGACGTGTTGGGTCGCGTGAAGGTCTACGAGGCCATCGTCAAGGGCGAGAACATCCCCGAGCCGGGTATCCCCGAGTCGTTCAAGGTGCTGCTCAAGGAACTGCAGTCGCTGTGCCTGAACGTCGAGGTGCTGTCCAGCGACGGTGTGGCCCTGGAGATGCGCGAGACCGACGACGAGGTGTTCCGGGCGGCGGAGGAGCTCGGTATCGATCTGTCCCGGCGGGAGCCGAGCAGCGTCGAGGAAGTCTGATGTAAAGGCGTCCTCCGCGCGCTCCGGCGTGTGGAGGACGCCTCCGCCATCAACTGACACTGATGAAGACACGAGCAAAGAGGGACATACAACGTGCTCGACGTTAACTTCTTCGATGAGCTTCGGATCGGCCTGGCGGGCGCGGAAGACATCCGGCGCTGGTCGCACGGCGAGGTCAAGAAGCCCGAGACGATCAACTACCGCACCCTGAAGCCCGAGAAGGACGGACTCTTCTGCGAGAAGATCTTCGGTCCGCAGCGGGACTGGGAGTGCTACTGCGGCAAGTACAAGCGGGTCCGCTTCAAGGGCATCGTCTGTGAGCGCTGCGGCGTCGAGGTGACCCGTTCCAAGGTGCGCCGTGAGCGGATGGGCCACATCGAGCTCGCCGCCGCGGTCACCCACATCTGGTACTTCAAGGGCGTGCCGAGCCGGCTGGGTTACCTGCTGGACCTCGCGCCGAAGGACCTTGAGAAGATCATTTACTTCGCCTCGTACGTGATCACGAGCGTGGACGCCGAGGCGCGTCACCGCGACATGACCACCATCGAGAACGAGATCTTCGCCGAGAAGCGGCAGGCCGAGAACGCCCGCGACGCCGAGATCGAGAAGCGGGCCGTCAAGCTCGAGTCCGACCTGGCCGAGCTGGAGGCCGAGGGCGCCAAGGCGGACGTGCGCCGCAAGGTCAAGGAGGCCGGCGAGCGCGAGATGCGCCAGATCCGCGACAAGGCGCAGCGCGAGATCGACCGCCTGGACGAGGTGCTGGACACGTTCCGCAAGCTCGACTCCAAGCAGCTGGTCACCGACGAGCTGCTCTACCGCGAGCTGCGCGACCGCTTCGGTGAGTACTTCACCGGCGGCATGGGCGCCGAGGCCATCAAGGCCCTGGTGCAGAACATGGACCTCGAGGCCGAGGCCGAGTTCCTGCGCGAGACCATCCGCTCGGGCAAGGGCCAGCGCAAGCTGCGCGCACTCAAGCGGCTCAAGGTCGTGGCCGCGTTCCTGGCCACCGGCAACTCGCCGCTGGGCATGGTGCTCGACTGCGTCCCGGTCATCCCGCCGGACCTGCGCCCGATGGTGCAGCTCGACGGCGGCCGCTTCGCGACCTCCGACCTGAACGACCTGTACCGCCGGGTCATCAACCGCAACAACCGCCTCAAGCGTCTGATCGACCTCGGCGCGCCCGAGATCATCGTGAACAACGAGAAGCGGATGCTGCAGGAGGCCGTCGACGCGCTGTTCGACAACGGCCGCCGTGGCCGGCCGGTGACGGGTCCGGGCAACCGCCCGCTCAAGTCGCTGTCCGACATGCTCAAGGGCAAGCAGGGCCGGTTCCGTCAGAACCTGCTCGGCAAGCGCGTGGACTACTCGGGCCGTTCCGTCATCGTCGTCGGCCCGCGGCTCAAGCTGCACCAGTGCGGTCTGCCCAAGCAGATGGCGCTGGAGCTGTTCAAGCCGTTCGTGATGAAGCGGCTGGTCGACCTGAACCACGCCCAGAACATCAAGTCGGCCAAGCGCATGGTCGAGCGTCAGCGCCCGGTCGTGTGGGACGTGCTGGAAGAGGTCATCACCGAACACCCGGTGCTGCTCAACCGTGCACCCACCCTGCACCGCCTCGGCATCCAGGCGTTCGAGCCGCAGCTGGTCGAGGGCAAGGCCATCCAGATCCACCCGCTCGTCTGCACCGCCTTCAACGCGGACTTCGACGGTGACCAGATGGCCGTGCACGTGCCGCTGTCCGCCGAGGCCCAGGCCGAGGCGCGCATCCTGATGCTGTCCAGCAACAACATCCTCAAGCCGGCCGACGGCAAGCCGGTGACCATGCCCACCCAGGACATGATCATCGGGCTGTACCACCTGACCCACAAGCGCACCGGCATGCTGGGCGAGGGACGGGTGTTCAGCTCCGAGGCCGAGGCGATGATGGCCTTCGACAACGGCGAGCTGCACCTGCAGGCGCCGGTCCGGATCCGCCTCAACGGCATCACCTCGGTCGACAACGGCCCGGGCGCCGAGGCGTGGGTCCAGCCGGAGGAGTGGGAGCCGAACGCGCCCGTCATCCTGGACACCACGCTGGGCCGGGTCCTGTTCAACGAGACCCTCCCGGTGGGCTACCGCTTCGTCAACCACGAGGTCCGCAAGGGCCAGCTCTCGGGCATCGTGAACGACCTGGCCGAGCGCTACCCGAAGGTCGCCCTGGCGGCGACGCTGGACGCGCTCAAGGAGGCCGGCTTCCACTGGGCCACCTGGTCCGGCGTCACCATCGGCATGGAGGACGTCATCTCGCCGCCGCGCAAGGGCCAGATCCTTGAGCGGTACGAGAAGGAGGCCGAGCGCTTCGACAAGCAGTACCAGCGTGGTCTGATGACCGCCGAGGAGCGCCGCGGCGAGCTGATCGAGCTCTGGACCAAGGCGACCAACGAGGTGGCCAAGGAGCTGGAGACCGCCCTGCCGCTGGAGAACCCGCTGTGGCGCATGATCCACTCGGGTGCTCGAGGCAACATGCTGCAGCTGCGCCAGATCGCGGCGATCCGTGGCCTGGTGGCCAACCCGAAGGGTGAGATCATCCCGCGGCCGATCAAGTCCTCGTACCGCGAGGGCCTGAGCGTGCTGGAGTACTTCATCTCCACGCACGGCGCCCGCAAGGGTCTGGCCGACACCGCGCTGCGTACCGCCGACTCGGGTTACCTGACCCGTCGTCTGGTGGACGTCTCGCAGGACGTGATCATCCGTGAGGACGACTGCGGCACCGACCGGGCGATCCCGATGCAGATCGGCACGCGCCACGACGGTGTGCTGTCGGTGCACGAGCACGCCGAGACCGGCGCGCACGCCCGCACCCTGGCCGAGGACATGTCCGACGCCAACGGCAACCTGGTCGCCGCCCGCGGCACCGACCTCAACTCGATCGTCGTCGACAAGCTGGTCAAGGCCGGCATCGAGGGCGTGCGGGTGCGGTCCGTGCTCACCTGCGAGTCGAAGCTCGGCGTCTGCGCGGCCTGCTACGGCCGTTCGCTGCCGACCGGCAAGCTGGTGGACGTCGGCGAGGCCGTCGGCATCATCGCGGCGCAGTCGATCGGTGAGCCGGGCACGCAGCTGACGATGCGTACCTTCCACACCGGTGGTGCGGCCTCGGGTGAGGACATCACCCAGGGTCTGCCCCGTGTCCAGGAGATCTTCGAGGCGCGTGTGCCCAAGGGCAAGGCGCCGATCGCGGACACTCCGGGACGCATCCGGATCGAGGCGGGCGACCGGTCGAAGAAGATCATCATCGTGCCGGACGACGGCAGCGAGGAGATCGTCCACGACAAGATCTCGAACCGGGTGAAGCTGCGGGTGCACGACGGCTCGCACGTGGAGGTAGGCGAGAAGCTCACCGAGGGCACCATCGACCCGCACGAGCTGCTGCGCATCATGGGTCCGCGCGCGGTCCAGGTCCACCTGACCAACGAGGTCCAGGAGGTCTACCGCTCGCAGGGCGTAATGATCCACGACAAGCACATCGAGATCATCATCCGCCAGATGCTCAAGCGGGTGACGATCATCGACTCCGGCGCGACCGAGTTCCTGCCGGGTGTGCTGGTCGACCGTGCGCAGTTCGAGGGCGAGAACCGCCGCCTGGTCTCCGAGGGCGGCGAGCCCGCGGCAGGCCGTCCGGTGCTGATGGGTATCACCAAGGCGTCGCTGGCGACCGAGTCGTGGCTCTCGGCGGCCTCCTTCCAGGAGACCACCCGGGTGCTCACCGACGCGGCCATCAACGCGCGCAGTGACTCGCTCATCGGTCTCAAGGAGAACGTCATCATCGGCAAGCTCATCCCGGCGGGTACCGGCATCAGCAAGTACCGCAACGTCCGGGTGGAGCCGACCGAGGAGGCGAAGGCCAAGGTCTACTCGATGACCTCGTACGGCGAGACCGACTACGGCTTCGGCCCGGCGTCGGGTGTCGCGGTGCCGCTGGACGACTTCGACTTCGGGTCGTACCGGTAATCGTTTGAAGTGATCGCGGCGTCCCCCGTGTCGTTTACACGGCATGGGGGACGCCGCTTTCGTATCCACACCGGCCCGCGACCCGGCTGATCCCGAGCCGGTCGCCGACACCAAGGCCACTGCCGCGTTCGGCCTGGGCCTGCTGGCCGCCGTGACGGGCCTCGCGGTGGGCGGCATCGTGCCCGCCACGATGGCCCTGGCCCTGGCCCGACAGGCCCGCGAGGAGCTGCGCGCGGGGGAGGGCTGGCGTACCGGCGCCGGCCGCGTCCGCTGGGCGGAGCGCCTGTCCTGGCTCGCCCTGGCCCTGGCCGCCCTGAGCCTGCTCACCCTGACCGTCTGGCTCTTCCTCCGCGGCGTCCACTTCGGCACCCAGGACTTCCCGCCCACGGTCAACTGACCGGGCCCGCCCTACTCGCCTCACCGCGCCCCGCCCCGCCCCCGCGCCCCGCCCCCGCCTGGCCGCCGCCTCGCCGCGGTGATCATGAACTTAAGGGCGTGTTCGGCGGCGTGTCGTGAGCACAACCTCATGATCGTTTCCCGGCGGGAGCGGCGGCTGGTGGGGCTGAGGCACCGCGGGCGGGGAGTGGGCGGGACGTGGCAGGATCGGCGGCGTGACCTACCAGCAGCCTCCGGTGCCGCAGTGGCCGTCCGTGCCGTCGGGCCAGCAGCCGCCCGCGCCGCAGCCGCCCGCGCCGCAGCCGCCTGTGCCGCAGTGGCCGGTGCCCGCCCCGACGGGTCCGCCGCCTGCGCCGATGCCGCCCATGGCGGGCCAGTCGGTGGCCGGGCCGCGGCCGGTGAACTATCCGCCGCCGGTGCGGGTGGAGATCGTGCCGGGCACGCCGTACGGGCTGGCGGTGCTGGGCGCGCCGAAGACCGCCTCGGGTGTCGCGGCCAGCGCACTGGTGGCCGGCGTGGGTTCGGTCCTCGTCTCGCTGGTGGTGTGGTGCTTCGGTTTGGCGGGCGCGCAGCAGGGCTGGGGAGGACTGGTCGCCGGGGCGTTCGCGGTGCTGTCCATCCTGCTCGGCGCGGCCGGGGTGCTGCTCGGCTGGCTGGGGATACGGCAGATCCGCCTGGCGGCGGGCAACCTGACCGGCCGGGGGGTCGCCATCGCGGGCCTGGTGTGCGGCGCGGTCGGCCTGGCGCTGGCCGCGGTCGGCCTGATCACCGCGATCGCCCTCAGCGCGGGCTGATACGGGTCAGAGCCCGGACCGGGCCGCCGTCCCGGCATGCGAGCTACCTCACGGTGCGGTATCCCGTTCGGGGCCGGGGAATCGAAGAGGTAGACTGGCTGTCGGAGTTCGCACTGACGGCGGACTGGTTGCTCGGAACGACTGGTTGCCTCGCATCGACGGGGGGTCGGGTCACCCCGTTTTGACCAGTGGGCCATCGGTTCGGTACTCTTTCCCCTCGTGCCCGGGCTTGCCCGGGCCCCTCGTGCGTGCGCCGACGCGGGAGAGTTCGACCGGTGGTCGGGCAGCCCGCAGCACCACGACAACGACAGACTCCGACAGCTCGAGAAATCGAGCCGTCGGGCCCGTGCGCCGGACGACACGCCCGACCGCGGGGGTCGGGACGCGTCCTGGATCACTCCGAGACGGCGCCGATCGCAGCAGTTCGGGCCGCATTCGCGGCCACGGCCACATAAGTTTCCGCGACCGAAAGTCGCGGAGAGGAAGCAAAGGGAGCGGAGAACACCGGTGCCCACAATCCAGCAGCTGGTCCGCAAGGGCCGCCAGGCGAAGACGAGCAAGACCAAGACGCCGGCGCTGAAGGGGAGCCCCCAGCGGCGCGGTGTGTGCACGCGTGTGTACACCACGACGCCCAAGAAGCCGAACTCGGCACTGCGGAAGGTCGCTCGCGTCAAGCTGAGCAGCCAGATCGAGGTCACCGCGTACATCCCGGGTGTCGGCCACAACCTGCAGGAGCACTCGATCGTGCTCGTCCGTGGCGGTCGTGTGAAGGACCTGCCCGGCGTGCGGTACAAGATCATTCGCGGTTCGCTCGACACCCAGGGTGTCCGCAACCGCAAGCAGGCGCGTAGCCGCTACGGCGCGAAGCTGGTCAAGGAAGGGAAGAAGTAATGCCTCGTAAGGGCCCCGCTCCGCGTCGGCCGCTGGCCGCTGACCCGGTGTACAACTCGCCGCTGGTCACCCAGCTGGTCAACAAGATCCTGCTGGCCGGCAAGCGCCAGCTGGCCGAGCGTGTCGTGTACGGCGCGCTCGAGGGCTGCCGCGAGAAGACCGGCACCGACCCGGTCGTGACGCTCAAGCGCGCGATGGACAACGTGAAGCCGACCCTCGAGGTCCGCAGCCGCCGTGTCGGTGGCGCGACCTACCAGGTTCCGGTGGAGGTCCGTCCGACCCGGGCGACCACGCTCGGTCTGCGCTGGCTGGTGACCTACTCCCGCGCCCGTCGCGAGAAGACGATGGTCGAGCGCCTCATGAACGAGCTGCTCGACGCCAGCAACGGCCTCGGCGCCGCTGTCAAGCGTCGCGAGGACACGCACAAGATGGCCGAGTCCAACAAGGCCTTCGCGCACTACCGCTGGTGAAACAACGTGGAGCCGGGCCGATCCGTCGGTTCCGGCTCCACAACCTTGACTTTCCGGGACTGAGTCCCACTCCGAAAGGATCGTGAAGTGGCCGCCGTAGACGCCGCCCTCGCCAAGACTCGCAACATCGGCATCATGGCGCACATCGACGCCGGTAAGACCACCACCACCGAGCGGATCCTGTTCTACACCGGTATCACGCACAAGATCGGTGAGGTCCACGAGGGCGCTGCCGTCATGGACTGGATGGAGCAGGAGCAGGAGCGTGGTATCACCATCACCTCCGCTGCCACCAAGTGTGAGTGGAAGGGCCACACGATCCAGATCATCGACACGCCCGGCCACGTCGACTTCACCGTCGAGGTGGAGCGTTCGCTGCGCGTGCTCGACGGTGCCGTGGCCGTGTACGACGGTGTCGCCGGCGTGGAGCCGCAGACCGAGAACGTGTGGCGCCAGGCCGACAAGTACAACGTGCCGCGTATGTGCTTCGTCAACAAGCTGGACCGCACCGGTGCGGACTTCTTCCGCTGCGTCGACATGATGATCACCCGTCTCAACGCCACCCCGCTGGTGCTGCAGATCCCGATCGGTCTCGAGGGCGACCACATCGGTGTCGTGGACCTGCTGGGCATGCGCGCGCTGACCTGGCGCGGCGAGACCCAGAAGGGTGAGGACTACGCGGTCGAGGAGATCCCGGCCAACCTGCAGGAGCAGGCCGACGAGTGGCGCACCAAGCTGCTCGAGACCCTGTCCGAGGCGGACGACGCGATCATGGAGAGCTACCTCGAGGGTGGCGAGTTCACCGTCGACGAGCTCAAGGCCGCGATCCGTCGCGCCACCATCGCCGGCAAGCTGAACCCGGTCGTCTGCGGCTCCGCGTTCAAGAACAAGGGCGTGCAGCCGATGCTGGACGCGGTCGTCGACTTCCTGCCGTCGCCGCTGGACATCCCGGCCATCGACGGCACGCTGATGGACGGGGAGACCCCGGCCGAGCGGCACGCCGACTCGAGCGAGCCGTTCTCCGGCCTGGCCTTCAAGATCCAGACCGACAAGCACCTGGGCAAGCTGACCTACGTGCGCGTCTACTCGGGCACGCTCGACTCGGGCTCGCCGGTGATCAACTCGACCAAGGACCGCAAGGAGCGGGTCGGGAAGATCTACCAGATGCACGCCAACAAGCGCGAGGAGCGCCCCCAGGCGTTCGCGGGCGACATCATCGCGGTGCAGGGTCTCAAGCAGACCACCACCGGTGACACGCTGTCGGACCCGGCGCACCCGGTGATCCTGGAGTCGATGACCTTCCCGGACCCGGTCATCTCGGTGGCCATCGAGCCGAAGACGAAGGCCGACCAGGAGAAGCTGGGCGTCGCGATCCAGAAGCTCGCCGAGGAGGACCCGACCTTCCGCGTGAAGCTGGACGAGGAGACCGGTCAGACGGTCATCTCCGGCATGGGCGAGCTCCACCTGGAGATCCTCGTCGACCGCATGAAGCGCGAGTTCAACGTCGAGGCCAACGTCGGCAAGCCGCAGGTGGCGTACCGCGAGACGATCCGCCGCACGGTGGACAAGCTCGAGTACACCCACAAGAAGCAGACCGGTGGCTCGGGTCAGTACGCGAGCGTCATCATCGGCCTGGAGCCGCTGCCGCTGGACGCTGCCGCGCAGTACGAGTTCGTCAACGCCGTCACCGGTGGCCGCATCCCGAAGGAGTACATCCCTTCGATCGACGCCGGTGCCCAGGACGCGATGCAGTACGGCGTGCTCGCCGGGTACCCGCTGGTCGGTGTCAAGCTGACGCTGATCGACGGCAAGTACCACGAGGTCGACTCGTCGGAAATGGCGTTCAAGATCGCCGGTTCGATGGCGCTGAAGGAGGCGGCCCGCAAGGCCGACCCCGCCATCCTCGAGCCGATGATGGCAGTCGAGGTCGTCACCCCCGAGGACAACATGGGTGACGTCATCGGCGACCTGAACTCCCGCCGTGGAATCATCCAGGCGATGGAGGAGCGTAGCGGCGCCCGCGTCGTGCGCGCCCTGGTGCCGCTGTCCGAGATGTTCGGCTACGTCGGCGACCTGCGGTCGAAGACTCAGGGCCGGGCCAGCTACAGCATGGTATTCGACTCCTACGCCGAGGTTCCGCAGAACGTGGCGAAGGAGATCATCGCTAAGGCCACCGGAGAGTGACCGCGGTGGGGGGGGGGGGGGGGGGGCCGGGCCGAGAGCGCCGAAGAGTATGAAAGAATGCTGTAGAGAAAAGACACAAGCGAGATACCGGGCGGCCCGTTCCA